>JAJRYF010000006.1 GCA_024275935.1 Gammaproteobacteria bacterium
CGCTTGTCGGGAGGCTTCCGTTGCCTCTTGCAGATCGGCAACACCGAGCTGACCTTGATATCGTAGAGCCTTAGATAGGGCAACCCACGAGGGTGCAAAGTTGGCATCAAGGGCAATCGATGCCCGGAGTGCTGTTACAGCAGAGTTGCTGGCTTCTTCTGCCGCAGGTTGAATGCTTTTTACAAGTTCTGCATCACGCTTAGGATCCAGCACAAATTTATCAAATACGAGATAGACCAGTACCAGCGTCAGTACCAGGACAATTATGCGATTCAGTTTGGCAGCGGTATCGCTGTTGATGGATTGTTCAGGCTCAACATCTTTTTCTTTTTTAAAACCATCAGGGGTCAACTCAAAAGCCCAGGCAAGTACCAATGCTATCGGGAACCCGAGTAGCAGAAAAAAGGCCAGTAAAGAATTCACCCAATCGGGCAGGTGCAGCGCCGGTCCCAAAACCACACCCGCCTGCATAATCAGCCAGCCGGCAATGATATAGGCGGCAGCAACCTTGAATACATTGCGGCGTTTGAGTTCGCTAAAGAAACTCATGACTTACCACGCTCAATATCGCCGTTGTTCACGCTACATTGCCCCATTTTGAAATGTGAATCACATTTTAGCAGAAATCTGCAGCACCCAAGTATAAGAGGGAGTCGGCCGATAAGCCGGGTTCTGTCTTGGGCAATCATTCATCTGGGAATATCGTCGCCGACATCCTCATGCGACCTACCCGGGGACTTGACGGACCGCCTCAGCGTCCCCCTATTTGGTATTGCTCCAGGTGGGGTTTACCTAGCCACGGAATGTTACCACCCGCGCGGTGCGCTCTTACCGCACCCTTTCACCCTTACCAGCGATAAATCGCTGGCGGTCTACTCTCTGTTGCACTAGCCGTAAGCTCGCGCTTCCCAGGGGTTACCTGGCACCTTGTCCTGCGGAGCCCGGACTTTCCTCCAGTCTTGCGACCAGCGATTGCCTGGCCGACTCCCATAAGTAGGATTAACTATTTGGGCTAAAGTTGCAATCTATTTCGCCCGATTACAGGGGGATTATGCAACAAAATTATGGCGCACTAGCGAATATAGCTTTTCTGGATTCTCCGCTAATCTTCGCTGCCAGCTTGGCCGCACGGCTAGCGGGCAGCTCTTCACACAACAAAGCAAACAACTCCTTAGTGGCTGTAGATACCTGTTCGACATCTGCTTGTTTTTCCACCGGCCCCAACAAGATTACAAACTCCCCTTTACTTTGGTTGCGATCAGCTTCTAGCACTGCCAGTAGTTCTGCCACACTACCACGCAGGGTGGTTTCAAAGGTTTTGGTTAACTCCCGACAGATCACTAACTGCCGCTCGCCACCCAGAACCTCTGAAATATCTTGCAGACAACGATGAATACGATGTGATGATTCATAAAAAATTACGGTGCTTTGGTTATCCAGACATTGTTGTAGTTCTTTTTTACGCGCCGCAGTTTTAGGCGGCAAAAACCCATCAAAACTAAACTTATCGGAAGGTAAGCCGGAAACACTTAATGCGGCTATTAATGCACAAGCACCAGGTACTGGGAGGCAACTTATTTCGGCAGCCGCAGCTAGCGCTAGCAATCGATACCCGGGATCGGAAATTAATGGCGTTCCTGCATCACTTATCAGTGCGATATTCTTACCAGCCTCTAAATCCTTTATCAACTTAGGTGCTAGTTGGCGTTCGTTGTATTCATGGTAGGCTATTAGCGGGGTATCTATTTCACAGGCGGTAAACAATCTGCGCGAATGGCGGGTATCTTCAGCTGCCACAACATCTACCTGCCTAAGGGTAGCTATCGCCCGCTGACTAATATCAGCAAGATTGCCAATCGGTGTAGCGACCACCCAAAGGGTGCCGGGTTCTTTGCTTACAGACATATTAGTCAATTCCTGATTATCACTTAGGGGTCGCTGGTTTATTCTGGGTACATCAGGTTGAGAACCGGAATTCTACCAGAGCAAGGCAGTAAGCGCTTATAATAGCAACGCTATTGCCTGCACTTACTAACGCCGCTATGGTAAATTACGGACACAAGATGATTATCCAGAATAAATCAGCGGCTCCTTAGGGTATCATTTATGTATCCGCAGATCGGAAAAAAGATGAGTACACAGTCCATATATTATAGAAGCATAAAGCCTAGCTGGTTAGCTGCCACCCTGTTTATATTAACTGCCTGTAGCGGGCCAACGCAAAAACCTGCAACTACCGAGCCCCTGGATCCATTAAACAATCAAGCTCTAGCCGACTTTAAGAGTGGCAACATCGAAACTGCTGCAGAAACATGGGCTTTGTTGGCCAACCAGGCGACTAACCCCAATCGTAGTTATTATCTCCTCAGAGCTGCTGATGCCAGAATTATGCTGGCACAGCTACAACAAGCAGATTCTCTATTAGCCGAAGTAGCACCGAGCCAACTGGATAACCGCTACCGAGCCTTATACAAGGTAGTGAAAGCCGAGCTCTTACTAGCTGCAGGCGAGCCACAACCAGCCGAGAGCCTGTTGCTAACAACCAGCTCCCGCAACCCCCAGTTGCAGCAACGGATTCAGCTATTGCTGGATAAAGCCAGGCGTGAACAACAATCACCTACGCAACAAGCCTGGGCCGAATTCACCCAGCAGGCAAATAGCAGCTTAATGAATGATAGCTATGCCTTGGACTTAATGCATTCGCTAGACCCGATCCCCGTTGCCGAACTAGAAGAAAAAATGCCGCAACTCACCGGGCAACTGCCTGGCTGGGTAGATTTGGTACTTATCGCTCGTAGTCAGCACCCTGATATTGAAGCTCGCAACACAGCCATTAGCAATTGGCGCAGTCGCAACCCCAGCCATCGCCTGACTGTGGAGCAAGCGTACCGCCTTAGTGAGGATTTCAGCAGCAGTCTGCCTGCCCCAGCGCGAGTCAGCATTGTATTACCACAAAGTGGCCGCATGGCGGGCATGGCGGCGGCTATTCGCGATGGCATGATGGCCAGCTACCTTAACTCTCCCCAGAAAAACCAGACTGAACTCCGGTTTCTTTCCAGTACCGGCGCCGGCTTAAATGGAGAAACTTTTGCTGCCTCTGTAGCTAATCTGGCTACCACTGCTGACCAGATTATCGGCCCACTGAGTCGCAGCAAGGTTGTCGAATTAATGGCCGTAAAACCATCCGCCTTGCCATTGCTAGCGTTGAACCTACCTCCGCAACAAGTAGCCGGAGAGCCTGAACTACGCTCGGAAACAGTATTCTTCCCTTTATTGCCTGAAGATGAAGCCCGAGCAGCAGCCAACCGCGCAATTGCCTCCGGCTTTATGAAAATGATTGTGCTGACACCTACCAGCAAAATGGGAGAAAGACTAGCAAATGCCTTTGTAGAAACATATATTCTCGCTGGCGGCAGTATCATTGGTAGCAATAGCTACCAGCAGACAGATGTTGACCATAGTGACCACCTGAAACAACTGCTGGGAGTCACCAACAGCCAGCTCAGGGCTAAGAGGATGCAACAAATACTCGGCGCCAAAATAGGCTTTGAAACCAGCGTAAGAGGTGATATAGATGCCATCTTTCTGGTAGCCAATCCACTTCAGGGCCGGTTGATAAAACCCCAACTAAAATTTCTTGATGCCGGACATATTCCGGTACTTGCCACCAGCATGATCTATAGCGGCAACCCTGATTGGCGTGCAGATCGTGATTTGAACGGCATCGCTATCACCACCAACTATATTGCCATCAGGCGCTCAGAAGCCAGTAAGGACAACTCTTCCAGCTTGCCTCAAAGCTTAGCAAAAAACGGGAAGCTTGATCGTTTCTTTGCTCTTGGTGCCGATAGCTGGTCCATCCTTCCCTGGCTTCCTGCTATGCAGGAGAACCCACAAATGACTTACTCCGGATTGAGCGGCCAACTATCAATAACCGCAAGTGGTCGTTTGGCCCGTGAGCCAGTTTGGGCGGTATTTCGTAAGGGGCTACTGCAACAGCTCGCCGCAACGCCGCTGGAATGAGTTTACGCAAAACCGGTTTTCATTGGGAAACTCAGGCAATGGTATGGCTAGAGCAACAGGGGCTATCCCTCTGTCAGCGCAACTTTCACTGCCGCCAGGGCGAAATAGACTTAATCATGCACGACCAGGACACACTGGTATTTGTAGAAGTAAAATACCGTAGCCGCACTGACTTTGGCTCGGCAGCAGAATTAATAACCTGGCACAAGCAGCAACGCCTGATCCGCGCTGCCGGTTTTTTTTTGGTTAAAAACCCAAAATATAGTCAACTTCCTTGCCGTTTTGATGTCATTGGTATTGAGGCCAGTGCTGGTACGGATGGTGAGGAAAAATTTATCTGGCTGAAAAATGCCTTCGACTTGTCATAAAGAGGTACAACCATGAAAAGATTAAACAACAACATTATTAATGTTACCGGATTATTTGTAGTACTAAGCCTGATTCTGTCAGCCTGCAGCACACCAACAGAAAAGCGCCGTAGTACCGGTGCTGTAATTGATGACACCAATATTGAGATTGGCGCACAAAACTATATCGACAACTCCGCTCATTTTGATAGCGGGGATCGAATTATCTCCGTCTCTGTCAATGGCCGATTATTATTGGCAGGCGAGGTTAGTAGCGAGGACAAAAAAATTAAGGCGGAAAAAATCGCCCACCAAATAAAATCTGTTAGCCGAGTTTATAACGAGTTAGTAGTTGCCCCCAAAGCCAACTCAAATACCCGCTTAAATGACTCCTATTTAACCACCAAAATAAATGCCTCATTAGTCAAACAAAACCGCATAGAAGGCCTGGATTCAGCCCGTATAAATGTAACTACCAGCCAGGGAGTGGTGTATCTTATGGGTCTGGTTAGCCGCGCAGAAGGGGATGCAGTGGCAGAAGTTGCCAGTCAAATTAATGGGGTGAAAAAAGTAGTTAAACTGCTTGAGTATATTGACTAAAAGAACCCCCAATTCTTGATTCGCCACGCACTCCAGATTATAGTGCTTTGTGGTTCGTCAAATTCGTATGGAACTCTCCGAAAAGGGCTATCAGGGTAATATGGAAAACTTATTTTTAAAGGGCGGCATATTTATGTGGCCACTACTCATTTTGCTTATAGTCACAGTTATAATAACTGTAGAGAGGTTGCTGTACTGGCTTAAAGCAAGCTCAGATAACAACCTGATCTTGAAAGAATCATTGGCCACCCATGAAGACGATAGCGCCTTACTGGAGAGCTTAAAAGAGCATCAGAATAACCCAGCTTTAGCCTTGGCATATCAGGCAGTGAAACAAAGCAATCTCTCTGTTGTAGAAATAGATAATCTACTAAAACAACAGCAATTTTATCATGCTCGATTTATGCGCTTGCTGGACTTGATAGTCAGCGCCGCTCCTTTGTTAGGAATCCTTGGAACAATTTGGGGAATAATAAATTCATTCAATCTGGCTGGGGCAGTTAAAGATATTGAACCATCTACAGCAATGTTGGGTATTTCAGAGGCTTTCATCACCACTGCATTCGGATTAATTGTTAGTTTGCTTGCCTTGCTTGTGTATAACTACTTTCAGTCCCGTACAGAACGCGAGTTGGTTGCCGACGATGTTTTTCTCACTAAAATAATGGTGAAAACTGAACTTCAATGAGTAGCTACACTCGTAATAGTAGGCCAGTCAATTTACTTCCCTTAATGGATGTGATTTTTCTGGTTCTCGCTATCTTCTTTTATCTAATGCTGTTTATGGTTAAACGCGAAGGTATTCCAGTGGATTTGCCAAGTGCCTTGACTGCAGCTACAGATAACGAGAAGTATGTTGCTATAAGCCTGGATCAAGATAACACGCTATTTGTGAACAAAGAGCTGGTGCAATGGAATGATCTGAATGAAAAAATCTTCAGGTTCAAAAAATCCAATGGCAAAAACCTTGTAGTCTATATTTCCGCTGATAAAAAATCACAACACGAATTCTTTGTAAGAGTGCTGGATTCATTACGAGCCAATAATATTACTGATGTCAATATCGAAATTTCTGATAATTAGGAATGATAGAAAACGCCTGCTTACGGCGTTCTTGATTTCGACATTGATGCTTTCACCAGCTCTGCTTGATATTACCCTTGCTAGTCTCTCTAAGTCGGGAATGAACTTCGTATTTAAAGACACAAAAAACAGCATGTTTCAGGAAAAATCACCAAATACACTTGGAGATATCAATCCACAGCGCGTCAAGAAATTAATAAGCACTCCCAACATAATGGTGCAAAGGAGCAGCAAAGTTCAGCTATTTACCAGAGCCAACAAGACTCTGGAAGAAATAACCCCGGATCTAATAGAAACCGAAGAATCCATTAATGAAGTCACCAATAACCTCTCAAAAGAGCAGAGCACTGAATCTAAGCTGATAGCAGGGGCTATAACAAAGCCTGTATTTAGGCAAGACTTTATTATATCCCCTCCGCCTAACTATCCTCTGGAGGCCAGAAAGCAATCGGTTCAAGGGACTGCTAGTCTTAAGCTAGTTATACAACCGTCCGGAATTGTTAAGCGCGTAGAGATTCTAGAGTCTAGCGGCTCCAACATTCTTGACCAAGAAGCAATATCTGCACTGTCTAACTGGATCTACCAGAGCAACATGGGTATCAGCACCGACAGAGAGTATCAAATTACAATTACATTTACTTTAGATGCTCTTGAAATGCCGGCATTCCATCAAACTGTATCACCACAGATGTAAGCAGGCGAAGACTTCCCCCATCGGCTCTGGCTGAGGGTATAATTTACTCAACACCAGTCAAGAAAACCGGACCTCTAACAAAATGGATATAAGCAGCCAGCGCCGCGAATATACTTTTTCGGGCCTGCAAAGAGATAATCTTTGCAACAACCCATACGAGCAATTTGAAAAATGGTTTTCTCAAGCGACCCAGGCCGAACTGGAAACCCCGAATGCATTTAGCTTGGCGAGTGTAAATAACAAGGGCATACCGTCTTTACGCACGGTTTTATTAAAGCTGTTTGATCAACATGGTTTTGTGTTTTTCACCAATTACTCCAGCCAAAAAGCCCGTGACATGGCCGAAAATCAGAATATTGCTGCCCTGTTTCAATGGTTAGAGTTTGACCGTCAGGTGAAAATACAAGGGCGGGCGGAAAAGATCTCCAGCGCCGAGTCGCTTGCATACTTCAGTTCACGCCCACGAGGCAGCCAGATCGGCGCCTGGTGTTCACATCAGAGCCGCGTGGTATCTTCCCGTTCCCTGCTGGAAACCCAGTTTCAGGCAATTAAAGAGAAGTTCAAGCAGCAGGAAATACCGTTACCAGACTTTTGGGGAGGGTTTCGCATCGTGCCACAAAGCATAGAGTTCTGGCAAGGGCGCGAAAACCGCTTACATGATCGTTTCAAATATACACGCTGTGATGAAAACTGGGAAATCCAGCGATTGGCTCCATAAACTCATATTGAACACTGCAATTAACCCAGGTTATTAATAACGACTAAATAGAGAACAATTTAAATGCGAGAGATTTTACATAACTGGTTACTGGGGCAAGGGGCAAGTGAAGCAACAACTCTCTACATTAGCGCTGCAATTGCATTTTCTGTGGTTGTTATTCTAAGCGTAATAGCAAACTTTGTTGCCAAGCGATATATCGTAACGGGCATTAGCTATGCGATCAAAAAAAGCGCAACCCAATGGGATGATGCCCTGATAAGGCAGCGGGTCCTCAACCGGATGGCCCACTTTGCACCTGCACTAGTGATTTACATGCTGGCGCCACTGGCTTTAGCTGGGCATGACTCAATCATAGTCTTTGTGCGCAGCGCGCTATCAATTTACATGATTATTATTCTCATGCTGGTGTTGGATTCTTTGCTCAATACCGCCGAAGATATCTACCAGAGTTTCCGGGCATCCAGAGAAGTTCCCATTAAAGGCTTTATACAGGCCCTAAAAATAATCATATATTTCTTGGCTATAGTTTTTGTTATCTCTATTTTCATAGGCAAGACACCGATCTACCTGCTTAGCGGAGTCGGCATGCTGGCCGGTGTATTGATGCTGGTGTTTCGCGATTCAGTACTAGGTTTTGTTGCCGGCATTCAGCTTGCCACCAACAAAATGGTTGCAGTTGGTGACTGGATAGAAATGCCTAAATACGGTGCCGACGGGGATGTTCTGGAAGTTGCCCTGACCACGGTTAAAGTACAGAACTGGGATAAAACCATAACTACCATTCCTACCTATGCACTTATCAGCGAGTCATTTAAAAACTGGCGGGGCATGGATGATTCAGATGGTAGACGGATAAAACGCTCACTGAGCATTGACATCAGTAGCATTAGATTTTGCGATGCCGAAATGCTCGAACGCTTCGCAAAAATTCAGTATATTTCTAACTATATTGAAACCATGAAAGAGAAACTGAAAACCCTAAACCATGCAGCCAATGTTGATAACGACAGCTTGGTCAATGGCCGGAGAATGACAAATATTGGAACTTTTCGAGCCTATGTTGTCGCCTATTTGGAAAACCATCCACTGATAAATAAAGAGATGACATTCCTGGTGCGCCAACTAGCACCAACACAAAATGGCTTGCCAATTGAAATTTATGTCTTCAGTAAGGATAAAAATTGGGCAAATTATGAAGCCATACAAGCTGATATTTTTGATCATATCCTTGCGGTAGTATCAGAGTTTGACCTGCGGGTACACCAGAATCCGACCGGGGCCGACTTTAGGCAACTTAGCGGCTAATCGAATAGCACACCTATACAGCCATCTCGTTTCTATCATAGATAAGGGCAAAAAGATCGGGGGTAGACTCTCACTGCTTTTCTCTGCCAGATGCTACCCGAGTACACGCGATTGTTAGCGTCCATTCATCCCCCCCGCAGCACACTTACCGGCGGTTGAGTTACTACTTTCCAGGTTGCCAGCAAGCCACTGGTTCCAACTAGTAATACCCCCAAAAGCGGGCCACCCAGCCAAAGGCTAAAACTAAACTGATATTCAAGCTCAAAAACTTTCACCGCCAGTTGCCAAGCGGCCAGGCTGGCTCCGGTGGCAGCTAGTATTCCGGCTAATGCGCCAATCACCATAAACTCAATTACCACGCCCAGCAATACCCGTTTTCTCGATGCCCCCAAAGTACGCAAAATTGCGCTTTCAAACCCGCGCTCATCAAGACTTGATTGCACTGCTGCCCAAAGCACCGCCAGTCCGGCAAAAAGGGTGAACAGGAATACTGCCTGTACTGCTAGCGAGGCCTTATCCATTACATCACGAACCTGGGATAGCGAAGCATCAAGATCGATTACTGTTATGCTTGGAAACTGCCGCATTAACAATAATAGCTTGCCATTATCTTCAGCTTTTACATACATCGCGGTAATGTAACTGGCGGGATAGCCAGTTAATGTCACTGGCGAGAACACCATAAAGAAATTAGGCTGGAAAGTATCCCATTTCACGGTTCTAAAACTGCTAACCACCGCGCTAACTTCTTCTCCTGCTACATCAAAACCAAGCTCGTCTCCGAGTTCAATCTCCAAGCTACGAGCAAAGTCTTGCTCCACGGAAACTTCATTCTTATCAGTACCAGATTGCCACCACTCGCCTGCTACTAACTGGTTACCCTGTTGCATATTGTCATTAAAGCTAAGGTTAGACTCCCGCTGTGCTCTGCCCTCACCGTTTGGATCTTCGAAAGTTATTTGGCTTACGCTTACGCCGTTTATGCTACTAAGCCTGGCTCGAACCAAGGGTACAAATTCCGGTAATTCGATAGCCTGCTCAGTAAGATACTGTTGCAATTGCGGCACTTCATGGGGCTGGATATTTATCATGAACTGATTGGGTGCATCAGCCGGTAAACTGGCGCGCCAGTTATCCATTAATTCATTTCTAACCAAGGTTAATAACATCAGCACCATTAGCCCCAGACCAAAAGCCACTACCTGAACGATGCTTTCCCGCCCGCGCCGATTGAGGTTAGCCAAACCATAGCGCCAGGCTACACCTGCCACTCCACGAAACCTGCCAGTGAGTTTGACCAGCACCCAACCGGCCAGCGCCAGTAGAACAAAAGTCCCGGCAACTCCAGCGGCAATTCCGACTACCAATGGAATATCTTTTACTAGCCATTGCAATAGCGCCAACACCGCAACAATTCCGGCAATATAGCTTATCCCATAACGCATTGGTGGCGGCTCTATATCCTGCCTAAGCACTCGCAAAACCGGGGTTTTACCCATCTGCACAAGATCGGGCAAGGCAAAGCCACAAAGAATAAACAAGGCTGTTACCAAACCTAGCCATACCGGAGCAAAACCTGGAGCTGGTAACTCCTGGGAGATTAAATCACTGGCTAGCCACGCTAAAACTTCCTGCGAAAGATAGCCAAACACTATCCCGATAGTAGCCCCGATAAAGGTCAGCATCAGCAACTGTAGAAGATTTATTCTGAGGATAAAACTCTGCTGTGAGCCGAGACACTTTAGCAACGCCACCCGGTCTCGGTGGCGGATGGCATAGCGCCTGGCGGACATTGCCACAGCTATAGCTGCCAGCAGTACGCTTATTAGTGCCGCCAGATTCAGGAACTGGCCGGAACGCTCCATAGCGGCAACCATTTGCGGGTTACTATCTTCGATATCACTTAACCGCTCACCCGTTTTGAGTTGTTCGGCTAACTGCGGTTTAAACTCGGAAATAACATCTCTTGGACCAGCAAACAATTGCCGATAACTGACTCTGCTGCCAGGCCTGATCAGTTCGGTTGCTGGCAGATCGGTTATATTTATTAGCAAGGTTGGTGCCAGGTCGACAAACTGCCAGCCTTGGTCTGGGCGAAAGTCTAAAACCTTGGTGATTTTCAAGCTAATGCTACCAACTGTCACAGTAGAGCCAGCATCCGCACCTAATCGCGCCAATAATCGAGTACTTGCCCAAGCCTCACCAGAAGCGGGAATTTCCTCGGTTGAGAATGATTCGCCTAACAGCTTAGGAGCTATCTTCAACTGCCCCCGCAATGGGTAACTAGGGTTCACCGCCCGCACTGCCGCCAGGGTGCTACGATCACCCTCGAAAATTACACTAGGCATAGTCGCCATTGAAGCGGTCTGCAAACCGGCTTGCTCAGCCATTGCCACATAGTCGGCAGATATTTGCTGGTTGGAACCCAAGCGTAAATCAGCCGCCAAAGATTCCGCCGCGCGTAGCTCTACCGCATGACCTACGCGGTCGGTAAGGAATGCCACTGCAGTTAATGAAGTAACTGCCAATGCCAGCGATACCAGCAGCACAGTTAACTCCCCCGACCTCCAGTCGCGTATCAGCAAGCGCCAGGCCAGGCTTAATGACCTCACGCTGACTGGCTGCCGATTACAATCTTGCCCGCATGCATACGGATAACCCGGTCGCAGCGTTCAGCCAGCTCCATATCGTGGCTTACCAGCACCAGAGTAGTGCCATATTCACGGTTCATCCGAAATAGAATATCTATTACCGCATCACCACTATTTTGATCCAGATTGCCCGTTGGTTCATCGGCAAACAACACTGTTGGTCTAATTACATACGCCCGCGCTATTGCCACCCGTTGTTTCTCACCACCAGATAACTGCTGGGGATAATGCCCAGCTCGCGTAGCCAACCCCACATTAGACAACGCCTGCATAGCGGCCACAGACGGGTTCTCGTGATTAGCCAACTCCAGCGGCAACATAACATTCTCGAGAGCGGTCAGTGATGGGATAAGGTGGAATGACTGAAACACAAAGCCAACTTCGTTAGCTCGCAGTGCAGCCCGGCCATCTTCGTCTAGCGAGGTAAGCTCATTAGCTCCCAACCAGACCTTGCCAGAGCTCGGTAAATCAAGCCCGGCCAACAAACCTAACAAGGTAGATTTACCCGCGCCAGAGGCTCCGACGATGGCAATTCGTTCACCAAAACTGACTTGTAGGCTCACCTGGTCTAAGATAGTCAACATACCTTCCGGGCTGGTAACGATTTTGCTGAGATTCTCAGCCTTGAGGGCAAAAACTTCTGTTTCGGGATTTTTAGTATTCATGAGAGTTATTTTATCTTTTCTGTTAATAATTAGTAGCTGTATTTCAGCTACCGCGTTTGCATCCAAAGCCCCAGTGCTGCTAATTATGGGCGATAGCCTTAGCGCTGGCTTCGGCATGAACCAGGAAAAATCCTGGGTAAGCTTACTCGAAACCCGCCTACAGCAGAGCGGGTATAACTATCGCATTCTCAATTCCAGCATTACTGGCGACACCACTCAAGGCGGCCTGGCTCGACTACCGCGCCTACTGGATCGCTATAAACCCAAAATAGTCATCATTGAGCTAGGCGGCAATGACGGCCTGCGCGGCATCCAACCCCAAGTTACCCGGGAGAATATGGCTACTATGATTCACCAGAGCCAGCAGCAAGGTGCTCGGGTTTTACTCGCCGGAATAAAACTGCCTCCAAACTACGGAACACAGTTTATCCAGCAATTTGAATCCATATACACAGATCTTGCCAGTAAACACGACACATTACTTGTGCCATTCTTCATGGATGGAGTGGTTTTTGAGCCTGAATTTATGCAAGCTGATGGAATTCATCCAAATGAGGCTGGTCAGCCTATTTTGCTGGATAATGTTTGGGTTGTACTAGAACCCTATCTTCTCGATCAATAGAGCCCTATCTCGCCCTTTGCCCCCAGACCAATTACGCGGCTGCCTGCGCAAATATGAGCTTGCGGATAAGGAATAGCGCTGCAATAATTTTGCGTGACTGCTGTGCTCGGCCAGACTTTTTCTCGGCGCATATAAAACCGTATATAGCATGTACTACTAACAAGAACATATCTGCAGGTTGACTCCGTGTGTGTGTACTATTTCATTACCCAACGGGCTGCAATCACCACTCATGGGCGTTGGGCAAGGCATGTATTGATAAGCTGTATATGCCTAGATTGCTGATACTTATAGAGGGTAATTCGATGAAATTAACTAAAAAAGCGTATTCCATATTCGCAGTGGCGTTATTATGGATGGTGGTATTAACGGGTAATGCTGTTGCTGCTTGTGGTGACTCATTTTGTTTCTGGGCTGGTGGTATTGTTGGTGGCCAATTCGTCTGTATAGTTGAGGGGCCGGGTGGGCCTCAGGTATGCACCCCAACTAACCCTTGTGACATAAGCTGTAATCCACCACCGCCTAGTGATCAGGCCTAATATATTACACTGAGCCATCAATCACGGGTAAGTATATACTTACCCGCGATTGTGATTACCGACTCCGATTATAAGTTGAGATTTATGAAAAAAATATTATTTTCTCTACTATGGTTGTTATCAGTACAACCAACAATTGCCGAGACAGCCGAAATAACGGTTCAACCGATAAATAATTTGTTTGCCTTATTTTCTTATGGCCCAACCTGTAGGTTTACATTTCTGACTGCACATGTATATGACCCAAAGAAATCTAAATTTATCTCAAAACAAGCACTGAGCGATACTTTATCACCTATAAAAGATCGGGTGAAGAACTGGGATAATACAGCAGCGGAATGTAAAAACGACCACAGCCTTGATAAAGTTGAACAACTAATGGGCGCACAATTTAACAAGTCTGATAACTATATAGTATCACTAGTGTCCCGTTAACTATCAATTAAAAGGCCTGAAATCCCATACAATTTGTTATAATGAATTCACCACAAACCATTGAACAAATAAGGAAAAATCAGGCCATGGCTCATTATAACACTGTGTTCTCCCAACTGCTCA
>JAJRYF010000090.1 GCA_024275935.1 Gammaproteobacteria bacterium
GCCAATGGACTTGAACCGTATGCTTATCTGCGCTATGTGTTTACCGAGTTACCGAAAGCAGAAACTGTAGAAGCCATCGAGGCCTTGCTGCCAACCAACATCAACATGGATCAGATCAGGGGCGGATGAGCAAGGGCAGTGTTTGTTAACCGCTTACTTTTTAACTGTGCTGCCTACCCACTCGATCAGGGGAAGAGCCTATTTATAACCCTTTGTTAACGATACACTTTTCCAGAATAGCCTGGCGAATTTCTTTAAGGCTGCTGCCTTTTCTGTACTCAGAGTCCATTATGTAAGCGTATACCATTGTCGAATCCATACCTAACATAGACTCTGGCAATGCCAAGGGCTCCTGATCAGCAAATACAGGGGAGGCCATTATCTGCATAAAACCCTCATCGGCACGCCCAACTGTATCATAACAAGGGTGATCTTTGGCTATGGGTTCTGTTAAATCTTTTGCAGTCCCCAGCCCCTGCGACTGCTCATCCGCAGCCGAGCACGCGAAAACAGTAAAGCCTAGAGCCAATAATAATGTTACTCGAAATCCATTTTTTTTAAGCATATTTTACTCCTGTATATGCAAACACCACTAAACTCATTGAAAAGAGGAATACTACTACCAGAAAATGTTCTCACCGTTCTTTTCACGCAGTTCTAACTCACGGCAAGCTTTTAGTGCCATCTGCTGGGTTTTTTCCCCACTTTCCCCAGCAATAGCCATATCAAGAACCTGGGTATATATTAAGTCTTGTGCATTATCTTGGTCTGGTGGCGAGCTTAACCCCCAATTTTCTAATGTTATCTCCCTGTCCACAACATCACCAGAGGTCAATTCTATGCCGCAAGTAATGTTTTCCCATTTAAAATATGCCAGATTCACTATATCCCAACAGTAAGAAAAATTCGGGTCTGTTCGAGGCTGTCTCTCTATCGTATCTGCCAACCGAGGCACATCCTCATAATCACAAACCTCTGCTTGAGCGGGAAACGACAAACCTACTACCAGCAATAATAGAGGTAGTTGTATTAGTTTGATTGCGGGGGTAGTATTCAATTCATACATAATATCAAGCCCCTGGGTCTATCAGCTTTGGTTGCCAATAAGGGTTATAAAGGTTACCATACTCAGTTTTACCATCTCTACGCCAGAAGGTCGATGCCTTGGTATCTACTGGGCGCATAAAATAGGTTTCCGCTTTGGAAAAAGCAAACATAGTATTTGTATTACTATTATCTTCTACATCAAATCGTGATTGAGCACTTTTACCGTTGTCTTTTAGTACCTGCCCCCATAAGCGGGTCTTATCATTAGCCTTTCTTAACGGCTTTTCTAATAACACTGTTACTTTCGGGCCAACAAACGCGGCGCCCCGGTTTTTAATTGTGTAGAAGCGCTGTAAAGTTCGAATATTCTGAACCAGGTTGTTTCCATCATCACCCGATGCAAGCAGAGCAGACCACGCGTTACTCCAAGCCCCGCTACCCCAGCGACAGCTAATGCGAGAGCAATTTTTTTCAGCCCCATACAAACGACCACCTTTACGGCGGTAGTCATAGTAGTTACCATTAACCTTGTTATTTAAGGCGTGTGCAGCACCCCACCCAATGGGTGCGTCAAATAATTTACTGTCACGCCATTTCCAGTTCGTCCCCGTCCAGTCTGGAAGATAAGCTTCGAATTTTATACCTAAGGTATCCATCGCGCTCCAGTTCCAACCATACTTATTTCCACTTACCTGGACACGCTCAAAATTTGAACCACCTACTTTATTAGCGTTAAGCCTGGTACCTATTACAGGTAGATATAGTTTCTTATTCCACGCACGACGTGTTGAAAATTGATCGCGAGAATTACTTACAATTTCCGCAAATTCATCATAGCGCTCTAAATCCTTGACGACTTTGGGGCTAGTGCCTTTTTTAGGTTCATTTGTTCTATGGAGCTTACTATTAAGCGATTTATAACTTTTACCCAAAGAAGCCAACGTTAGAGAGGCCGCCGTTAGACTACCACCAAACTCGACATCCGGGTCATTCTTCTTTGCAACAGCCTTATAAACCCGTACAGCCGCTCCTTGGAGAGCTATATGCAAAGTTGACTGAGCGACGCCAAGCCCAAGAATCACTTTATCTGAGCCGAAGATCGTAGCTTTGGTGAATTTATCAACAGCTTTTTCCGCTACCTTCATAGCTTCATCTAAAGCTGTTGTAGCCGCGCCAACATAGGGAGCCCAGGAACTGATCTTTTGCAGATTTCCTGATATTTGCTTTATATATTTCATCCACGAGGCGATGCCTGTCATTTGTCCGATAGCCACCTGATTTGCTACCATAGCGCGATTGGTATAGGCAATAAAATTAAGGTCGCGAGAGATGATATTAGCCACACTGTAAGCGGCGGCATCGGCAGCATTCTGCTGGCGCATCTTGCTGGATGTTAGCTGCCCACTGTTATACAGGGTAATAGTAGATAAACCCATAACTCCCATTAATACAACTAAAAGAACTGCAGCATAGCCGCGTTGTTTGCGCATGTCGTATATTTTAATCATTTTGCTTCACCTTCAATATACTCAAAAACTCGAACAGGAAATCAATTACTCCAGAACACATTCACCCTGCGATTAAGAATGCGCCCCTCTTCAGTTAAATTCGAAGCAATAGGTTGGGTTTCTCCGGCACCATATATTTTTAACTTAACCGCAGGAACTCCGTACTCTGCGACTAAAAGACTACGAATATATTCTGCTCGCTGGCGCGAGAGCCTTTCGTTAGCTACCGCATTTCCTGAATTATCGGTATGCCCTACCACTGTGTACTCATATGAATCATTATTTATTATGAAATCCGCAATTTCAGTCAACTCATCACTTATGTCAGCATCAGGCTCTACAAAGCTTTCGGAAAATAAAATTGTATTATGATCCAGTTGGGTTCCATCAACCTCCCACCCACTGGCCGCCCTGAGGGAAGAAAGGTCAAGGTTAAGCGAAAAGTCATCCATCGGTAATGGGTAGATTTTATCTATTATTAACCGGGGCTTGCTATCAGATTCATTTATATAGGCGGCTAAATGCATTGTTTTTCCAGTATCCAGAAGCTTTTTATACACCGCATAATATTGGTTTTTCTGCTCGCCAAGCGTATGCTTGCCCATATACAGCCTCCAACCAGCGTAATCGCCACAGGCATCACCTGCGCAACTATAAACTTTAGCAAAGCGGCTGCTCTCCATAGCCTTTACCACCCCAGTATATACACCCGTAGAACTCAAATCTGCCGGGTAATCATACACATCACGCCATACAGCAGCCTCCACTTGTTGCATAAACTCAGGCCGGTAACCTTCACTAAATGAATCCTCATCACCCTCTTGGTAGATCATCTTTCCGCTTATCAGGTCATATTTCTCGAAAGCTTCATACGCGGAGTGAAATATCTCTGTAGACACGCCGGAATGGTAAACGATTGGTGCAGCAAATAGCTGACCCGCTCCCATAGCAAATAGCAGCGTTAGGAACAATGACTTTTTATTCAAATTTTTCATAAAATATTCTTTTTGTTTAATACTGATTTTCAGTATTCGGGGTTTTGTAAACA
>JAJRYF010000091.1 GCA_024275935.1 Gammaproteobacteria bacterium
CCGGTAGACCGCATCAGCTGAGACCAGTGTCCAGTCATTATCCAAACGGCTCAGATTGTCGCTCAACAGTGGTTGCTCAATTAGCAAGCTCCCATCTTCCAATTCTCGCACCAGGGTTTCTTCGTAATTATGGATAATGTATTCCTTGCCAGCGACATCCAGCAGAAATTTTCCCCCATCACGCAAGTTAGCGTAAGTGTTTTGTAATACCAGCAGGTCGTCGCCCGGGTGGTCAAAATAACCAAATGATGTCCACATGCTTAATATTAGATCAAAGCTATCAGCACGGGAAAATTCACGCATATCCGCCGTTACAACTTCCACCTGTGCGGTTAAATTACTGTCAGTTAGTTTATTTTTTAGCTGAGAGAGCAAATATTCGCTGGTATCAACAGCAGTTACTTTATAGCCGTGTTCGGCAAGGGGTATTATATGTCGGCCAGGACCGCAGGCTAAATCCAGAATATTTTCCGGCTGCTGGCCCAGAAATTGAATGATTTGCGGGATTTGTGCGGCTGCTGCCTCGAACTGTTCTGCTGAGAACATGCTCTGGTAGAATTCTAGCCATAGCTGTTCGTTTAGAAACCAGTCTGTTTTTGCTGACATCAAATACTCGCACATATCCCCGAAGAAGGCTGAGTATACACTGTAATTTGTCGGATTTAGCATGCCAAAAGTAAGACCTTTTGCCAGCCTGCTGGTAAACTAAGCCCGACAGTCTCCCAGAGGACGACAAAGGATGCTTTACATATAGTGAATTTAGCAGATTGGCAATACTGGCGCTTGTCCAGTGTAATTCTTATTCTGTCTTTGTCAGGCACTCTTGCAGCCAGCGAGCCAGAGGAATTTGTGCTTCCGGTTGGTTGCGCTCTGGAGTTGGCGGCATTTGAAATACCGAAGCTGGAAACTAGGCAAAATTTACCCATAGATATCGAGTCTGTGGAGGGTGATTTAGTCAGGCCATTATCCACCTTCAGTGGTGATGTTGTGGTCACCCGTGGCTCACAGAAGTTGCGGACGCAGTTACTTAACTACAATCTCGATGATAATAAATTTGATATCCCCGGCCAGCTTGAGTACAGCGATAGTGGTTTGCTAATTCGGGCAGGCAGTGCGCGTTACAACCTGACTGCTGAATCTGGTGAATTCACACAACTTACCTACTTGCTGCGCAGTAATAACGCTAAGGGCCAGGCTAAATTAGCTGCGGTTAGTGGCGGCAATACATTAGAGCTACAAGAGGTCGGCTACTCAACCTGTCAGGATGAAGTTCCTGATTGGCAGATAAGGGCCAGGCAAATAAAACTCAATGCGACTACCGGGCGCGGTACTGCGAAGGGTGCCAAACTGGAAATAAAAGGGGTTCCGGTTATGTATTTGCCCTGGTTGTCTTTCCCGATTGACGATCGTCGTCAAACCGGATTTCTTTATCCAAGCATTGGCCGATCTAATGACAACGGATTTGATGTCTCAGTTCCATGGTACTGGAATATTGCGCCCAATCAAGACTTAACTATTATTCCCCGCTGGATCAGTGATCGTGGTTTTGTTCTGGGCTCTGAATACAGGTTTATGACTCCTCGAACACTCAATAGTGCGGAGGTGACATATCTGGCAGATGACAGCCAAACTGGGACTAATCGTTATGAGTACAAACTAAAACACAGCGGGGTTATAAATCCACAGTGGCGCACCAACTTGCGTGTGCATCGGGTAAGTGATCAGGAGTTTTTCATTGATTTTGGTGACTCTCTGGTGCAGTCATCAAGGCAGTTCTTGCGCTCAGAGGTAGGGTTGACCGGCCGTGGCAAGTATTGGGATCTGGAGCTGATAGCTGATGATTTTCAGGTTCTGGATGAGGCCGTAAATTTAAATCGAGCACCTTATTCGCGCGTGCCTAGGCTAACTTACCGCATGGATATACCAATCAAGAATAGTCGTTTTGATTTCCGTCTCGATAGCGAAGTGGTTGGTTTTGACCGGGACCTTGGTGTAACTGGCGCCAGGGCAGATTTGCTTGGGCGGGTATTTTGGACTTTGGAGCAGGCTGGTGGTTTTATTCAGCCATCTCTAGGTTACCGGTTTACCCGATATTCACTGAGTGGAATAGCCGACCAGGCTGACGCTTCACCGAGTCGGGGGAATTTAATCGCCAGCCTTGATGCTGGACTGTATTTTGATCGGCAGCTAAGTAATGGTGGCCAGCAAACGCTGGAGCCGCGAATTTATTACCTGTTTGTTCCATTCCAAGAGCAGAATGATTTACCAGACTTTGATACCGATGAGATGACTTTTGGTTTCGCTCAGTTATTTAACTATAACCGCTTTATTGGTGCTGATCGTCAGGGTGATGCCAATCAGTTGACTTTGGCGCTTACCAGTCGTGTTTTTGATCCCGGTTTTGGTTTGGAACGGTTGAGCCTCAGTATCGGCCAAATTTTCTACTTTGCCGACCAGCGAGTAACCATGCGTCCGCAAGATCCGATTCAGCAAGCCGGTACCTCCGATTTTATTGCAGAGTTTGGGTGGCGACCTGGTGACAGTTGGTATAGTCGGGCTGGTATCCAGTGGGACTGGCAAGAAAACCAACCTGAAGTTGCCTATACAGGGGTTGAATATCATGGGCCAAGTGAGTTACGCCTTGGAGTTGAGTATCGTTACCGGCGCGATGAGGTAGATCAATTTGACATCCGCGCATCAGTCCCAGTAAGTGGTCGTTGGCAGTTGGTTGGTCGGTGGAATTACGATCGTGCTGATACCGGTACTTTAGAGGCTATGGCTGGTTTTGAATACCGGAGTTGTTGCTGGGCAGCACGAGTTATGGGGCGCAGATATTTACGCAACCGTGATAGTGACATGCGTACCGGAATTTATTTTGAGTTTGAGCTTTCTGGTCTGGGGGCAATTGGCAGGGAGTCTTACGCTTTATTTAATGACCGTAAGTTCTAATCCGTATGGGCATCCTTACTGCGAGCTAATGTGAATGCCGGTTTAATAACAAATTTTTACCAGAATCCGGTTACAATAGACGACTTAATTGAGACAATGACCGAAGTGCACCAATGAACAATAATTTTTTAAGCAAATTGATTCTTATTTCAGCCATATTGTTGGCACAATTAATTTTCACCGCTGAGTCTAAAGCACAGAGCATAACCCTGGACAGTATAGTCGCGGTGGTAGATGAAAATGTCATAATGCGCAGTGAATTGGAGCAGGCCATGATTGGACTGGCGGATAGAATCCGGCAGTCTGGGGGTCAGGTGCCGGGGAAAGATTTGCTCGAGAAACAGGTGCTTGAAGGCCTTATATCCAGTAAATTGCAATCACAGCGGGCCAGACAAACAGGAATCCGGGCCAGCGACATGGAAATAGACGACTCGTTGGTACGAGTGGCTCAGCAAAACTCTATGAGCGTAGATCAGTTGCGGGCGGCGATCGAGCGAGATGGCTTTGACTTTGCCGAGTTCCGCAGAAGCATTGGAGAGGACATTACCCAGCAGAAATTACGCCAACGAATCATTAATAGCATGGTGAATGTATCCGAGTCAGAGATTGATTTGTTATTGGAATCACAAACTTTGGATGATGGTGAGTTTCTGCTATCGCATATTATAATTGCGGTTCCAGAAGGTGCGACACCGGCACAGCTAGCAGAAGGGTCAGACAAAATTGCTGATGTGTATAGACGCCTACAAGAAGGTATGGACTTTAAATCAGCAGCAATTTCATACTCTGAATCACCTGAGGCTTTGGAAGGTGGAGAAATTGGTTGGCGTGATCTGAACTCCATTCCCCGTTATTTCGCGGAAGCTATCGGAGAACTTGAAGCCGGCCAAACAACCAAACCGATGCGTAGTCCTGCCGGATTCCATATTTTCCGGGTAGATAGCAAGCGAGCGCGGGGCAAAGTGGTGGTGAAAGAGTTGCATGCACGGCATATTGTGATTCGAGTAAGTGAGTTATTGAGCGCACGCCAAGCCATGGATAAGGTCATGGACATTAAAAGGCAGCTGGATGCGGGTGCAGACTTTGCGGAGTTGGCCAAGCACGAGTCGGATGATACATCTACTGCTAACCTCGGTGGTGACTTAGGCTGGTTTCAACCAAATATGTACGGAGAGCGCATGAAAAACACGCTTGAGGGAATGGCTGTGAACCAAATATCAGAGCCATTCCAAACTGAATTTGGTTGGCATATTGCCCAGTATCTGGGTGCCAGAGAAGAGGATCGTACTGAAGAGTCTATTCGACACCGGGCCAGAGAAGTAATCAAACAAAGAAAGTCCGATCTGGAAGTGAATAAGTTTTTGCGGCAAATGCGAGATGAGGCCTATGTGGAAATCAGGCTTGGAGATGCAAGCTGATTGCAGGCTTAAGGTTAAACTAAAAACCTTTTCTGTAGATATGGATAACTCCGCTCCTCATGTCTGAAACTACACCTTTGCTAGTTACCGCTGGGGAACCAGCAGGTGTTGGTGCTGAGTTAATAATCCGGACTCTTGGTGCTGTTTGTGGTTCTGAGGAAAATAATTTTCCACCAATGCTGGTGGTAGCTGATGCTGGGCTGATGCAGCGTGCTGCGCTTAGGGTTGGCTATTGCCAAACAGATATCGATGGCCTTTTTAGTGTTCACACATCCATCTCAGACTACCTGCAGACTAACCGCCTGTCCTCTGAATTAGCAATTTTACATACCCCAATGCCTTTAGTAGAGTCGCTTGGTGAGCCAAATGTTGAGAATGCCCCATATATACTCAACACCCTTGAGATTGCAGCAGAGCATTGCCTTTCCGGGGTGGCAGCCGGTATGGTGACTGGGCCTCTACACAAAGGTATTATCAACCAATCACTAGCGGGCACGGGAAAGGCATTCAGTGGCCATACAGAGTATCTGGCTGCTTTGTCAGGAACTCCTAAGGTAGTGATGATGCTAGCGACGGAAGCCTTTCGGGTGGCGCTGGTTACTACGCATATACCTCTGAAAGATGTTGCTACGGCGATAACCACACAAAATCTTATCGCCACCTTGGAAATTCTCCAGCGTGAACTAAAAAATACTTTCGCCATTCCAGATCCACAAATACTGGTTTGTGGGTTGAACCCACATGCAGGAGAGGGCGGCTACCTGGGTATGGAAGAGATTGATACCATAGTGCCAGCACTACAGCTGTGTCGACAGCAGGGTATGGATTTGATTGGCCCTCTACCAGCTGATACAGCGTTTACCCAAGATAATATTGCCAATTGTGACGCGATTTTAGCAATGTACCATGACCAGGGTTTGCCAGTGCTAAAGCATGCAGGTTTTGGCAAGGCTATCAACATTACTTTGGGGTTGCCGTTTATTCGGACCTCGGTGGATCATGGGACAGCCTTGGATATTGCCGGTACTGGTAAAGCTAACCCTGCAAGTATGCGACTGGCGCTGGAGACAGCGGCGCGGCTGGTAAATGCCCGCAGGTTTGCAGCGTAATGCGGCATACTCCTAGAAAGCGTTTTGGCCAAAATTTCCTGGTGGATCAACAGGTAATTGAAAAAATAGTCGCTTCAATAGACCCGCGCAAAGATGACACTATTGTTGAAATAGGGCCGGGCCAGGGGGCCTTGACCAGGCCGCTATTGGCAAGTGGTTGTCAATTGCATGTGGTTGAGATTGACCGGGATCTTATTGCAAAAATGCGCCTGGAAAATATACATGAACAGCACCATGAGAAGCGTTTCCATTTGCACCAGGCAGACGCTTTGCAGGTAGACCTGGGGGCCGTGGCTGGCACTGGGGAATTTAAACTGATTGGGAATCTGCCCTATAATATTTCTACGCCACTAATTTTTCATACCTTCAACTGGCGGGCGCAAATCTCAGAGATGGTTTTTATGCTGCAAAAGGAGGTTGTGGCACGGATGGCAGCCACTTCCAGCGATGGTAAGACTTATGGTCGGCTTTCCGTGATGACCCAGTATTATTGCAAAGTTGAGCCGCTATTTATGGTGCCGCCTGATGCATTTTTCCCAGCGCCAAAGGTTGACTCGGCTATAGTGCGTTTAACCCCATACAAGGACTTGCCGGTAGCTGTTGATAATGAAGTCAGGTTTGATGAGGTAGTAAAAGCCGCTTTTGGAATGCGCCGAAAAACTTTGCGTAATGCGCTTAAGGCAATAATTAACACAGAGAAAATTATTGCCGCAGGTATCGACCCAGCCGCTCGGGCCGAGCAATTAAGCCTTGAAGATTTTGCCGCACTGGCGAATATGCTTTAAGTACAGCCTATAAAATATATAACGAAGAATTACTATGAACTCAGTTACTTTAGTAAGAAGGATACACCGCACATCGGCTTTGGTTATCGGTGTGCAAATGTTGTTATGGACTATCAGCGGATTTTATTTTGCCTTGATTCCTATCGAAGAGATACGGGGTGAGCATTTAGCTATGCCTGAGGTTGGTTTTGAAGCTGCGGCAATAGATAACTTCCAGTCCCCTGGCGTGGCTATCAATGGGTTTATGAGCGCTGAGCCTACAGCAGAAATAGTTGGAGTCTCACTGCGCCATTTGCGTGGCCGTGATGTGTACTATTTACAAACCAAGCTAGGCGATAGGCTGAGTAACCGGCTGATTGATGCGCGTACCGGTAAACCACTGGAAATGCTGCAACCGCAGGAAGCTGAATTGATTGCCAGCCAGTTAATCCAGTTCACTGCCCCCCTCAGTAGCATTGAGTTGGTGGAAGTTGTCGAGGCCGATAGTGAGTTTAAAGGGCGTCTGCTACCAGTGTATAGGTTGACCTACGCTAACTCCCCCGATGTGCGCTTATATCTAGATGCCTGGACCAGCGAGTTGGTTGCCCGGCGGACTATTTTCTGGGGTGCTTTTGATTTTCTCTGGATGTTGCATATCATGGACTACGATGAGCGCAGTGACTTTAATAATAACCTGTTACGAATTTTCGCCTTCAGTGGTTTGTTGTTTGTAATTAGTGGCTTTGTTCTTTGGGTACTTAGTTCGCAGTGGTTGCGTAAGCGCCGCACTAGAAAAATGTTGGCTGAGATTGAACAACAATAGTTCATGGGTCACTGCTAATGGAATGGTCCACCTCTCCCATAACGGCTTCAAATGAGCGATGATGTAAATTCCAAACCAAACATCAACAGAGAGAGATAGACCATGAAGAATAATACCGTAAAAAGAACCGTAAAAGTGTTA
>JAJRYF010000092.1 GCA_024275935.1 Gammaproteobacteria bacterium
TGGGCCGGGATCTATTTTGCGATAAATCATCAGTTCCGGATTATCACTGGCGGGTACTTGACGCTGGTCTAGGTCGGCATGCCCGGCTATGTATTTCAAGTTTGGGTAATCACTAGATAATTTTTTCACCAACGCAATTAGCGCCTCGATTTGGGCGGGAGGGTACTCCTGAACGGGTATTTGTTTACGGCTATCTAACCAGTCTGGATAGCGCCCGCTATTTACTAACTCAATACCAATACTGGTAGCGTTGTTGCCGGCTACATGATGGGCTGCCCGCAAAGGGTTCACCCACTCCTCTACGCGTCCGTCACGATCTATATAAAAATGCCCAGAATTGCCAGTACGACTTTGTTGGTAATGAATTTCCTCACCATATACGCGCGCGGCGGCCAGATCAGGAAGCTCAGTACAGTGAATAACCAACAACTCTATAGAGTCTGCGGTACGAGCTTGCAGTTGGTCGGCATAACTCAGGGGTTGAATAATGATTTCTGCATTTGCCATGCTTGATACCATCCACAATAAAAACAAAAAGCTGCGCTTATTGACCATAAGGGCACGGGCCCGCACTGTCGCCATGTTCTATATGGCGCAGGTAGTCAGCGTTGGTCACGGATATGGTTTCTTTTTGTTTGTGACAAACTAAAACCTGACCTATGCGTCGTTCTGGGGTTTTTCTTTCCGTAGCACAAGCTAGCAACAAAGAACTTACGGTAATAAGCAATATAATCATACTAGTAGTGCGCACTCTAACCCTGCTCCAATAGGTTACGCAGATCAATTATTGCGGCATTCGCCCGGGCAATGTAATTAGCCATAACCAATGAGTGATTAGAGAAAAATCCAAACGGGCTACCATTTAGAACCATTGGGCTAGATAGTGATTCCTGAGTTGCCTCAAGCTCGCGAATAATTTGCCGGAAGCTGGTAAGCGCGTTCTTCTTTGCCAATACATCGTGAAAATCAACTTCCATTGCCTGCATAAAGTGAATTAGTGCCCAGGTAGTACCACGAGCTTCATAGAAAATATCATCAATTTCTAGCCACGGGGTTTTAACGCTAACATCCTGGGCCGAAACAGTAGATTGTGTGGCTACCGAGTCACCACTCAAATCAGTGTTTATACGAACCTGTCCAACGCTGGCGGAAAGGCGCTGAGAAACACTGCCCAGGCGCTTTTCAACATAACTGAGCCAATCACGCAAATTATCTGCACGGGCGAAGAACTGGGCGTCCTGCACAGTTGGGTCAGACAAACGATCCAGGTAGCGGCGCATACCAGCTAAAGCTTTGGCGTACTCTTTTTCGGTACGCGGTAATACCCAGGAGGAATGGTCAAAATGCAGGCTGGAATCGAGTTCAGCCAAATCTTTATCTTCGGTGGATTGGGTTTGTGAGCGCGAAATATCATTACGCAAGGAGCGTCCCAGATCACGCATTTGTGTGAGTACCCCAAACTCCCAATTAGGTACATTGTCCAGAAATGCCCACGGCGGCAGAATATCGTTGCTCATATAGCCACCGCGCTTATTCAACAGCACATCACCTACCTTCAGCATAGTAGCCCCGGTAGTAAAGCCGGTAACTAATTTTTGTTTAGGCTGAAGCTCACTTTGCGCATTGGCCCTAACATCAAACAGCTCTGGTTCGTGGTCTAAATAGAAAATTAGCACCAATAACAGGAGGAGTAACAACAACAGGGGGAGACCCCATTTTAGCCAGCGTGACATCTGTATTCACCATTTGTGAGTATTAGAAATAGGCCTATACGATACCAGATTGGGAGGTAGTTAGCAGGTATTGAGTCGTGCTTATGTATCCACACTTAACGGCTGGATGCCGGTTCTCAGGAATGGTGTAATGGCAGTAGCGGCGGCATCACTACCGGCAATAATGGCAATTGAGCCGCGATCTAAGGGGATAATGTGCGCCCGCTGTGAGTTTACGCTGAATGGTTGTACATCTTCACCGCTAGTTTCGGGCATGTAGATAACCGTAATTGGGCCATCGTTGGTGCTGATCACAAAGTGCACGCCTTTACCATTTGGTGTCGGGCAGGTTTTAATATACTGAATTGTGGCCAATAACTCAGGATTGAGAGTGGCATACTTGCTCATTGCTCGGCTTACCTGCTGCTGACTTACGCCAAGACTGCCGATTGCATCCCTCAGAACAGACTCGCCATCATAAGCGACATGCTTTTGCACATAATCCTCGATACTGGAGTATTGTTGTTGCTGCCAGAGCAGAACAGAACCTGCACCAACGGCCATAAATATAGTAGCGGCCGAGGCCATTAGCCAAGTATTGCGGCCTTTAGAGGCTTGTGGTTGATGTGTTTGTTGCTCTGTTAGTGCCAGAATGTCGGCCAATAATTGCTCGGGAGGCTGGATATTGGTGGCCCCTTCCAGTTTGCGCTCGAATTCCTCAGCCTGTAGCGCAGCTGCTGCAAATTCTGGGTTACTGTCCCGGGCGCTTTTAGTTTGCGCTTCTAGGGAATAGGGGTCAGCACCCAGTAATTTTTTAAAATCAGAAAAGTTCATGTATATTTCCAGTTACGCCATCTTTTTGTAGCATAGTTTTCAGCTTTTCCCGGGCTCTAAATAATTGCGTCATTACCGCGCTTTTCGACAAGCCTAGTTGAGTAGCGATTTCCTCACAGCTATGCCCCATTACAATTTGTAGTAACAGCGGCTCCCGGTACCTCACTGGCAGTCTTAAAATCCCTTCGCGCAATAATTTACGCTCAAGTTGGTCTGCTGGCGAGAGGTCACTGCTGGCTTCAATTACTACCGAGTCCAGGTCAGTAAACTTAGGCACTTTGCGCTCAAAGGTACGCGCAAACTCACGCCTTAAAATGGTAATTAGCCAACCCTTTACCGCCGCTTGCTGTTTCAAATTATGCAGTGCTTTCCAAGCTCGCAGATAGGTTTCCTGAACCAGATCTTTTGCCAGCGCATCATTACCGCACAACCATAAGCCATAGCGGTACAGGTCGGTTCCGTACTCCTTAGCTATGGCCTCGAAGCGGGTATTCCGTTCTGCATCTGTTAAGACCTGCAAATCAGTCATTTGCTTGCATTTTTCTTAAGATTTTATTCACTAAGAAGCCTTATTGTGTCTTTTGGTGCAACTTGCCACCACGACGATTGAATTCGTCGCTTAAAGCGGTTGATCTTTGTTCTAAGTTGCTCTGGGAGCGGTTTTTTGAGTTCACTTGTTTGGCCTGATGATAGATTCCGCTGGCGCGTATTTGAGCCTTCAGAAACTCCGATATGGGTGTAAATGTTATCAGCTGAGAGCGCCAATGACTAATGGCACTTCAATTAAGCCTAAAAAACCCGCAATCTGTGCCCGCATGATTTATTATAGGCAGTCAGTAGAAGCTGATAGTTATTGGACTGTAGTTACTCAAGCGGCTCAATCAAGCGGTTTTTTTGTCTGCGGGAAAATGTTTTTGTAACATTTCCCAAAAAATAAGGTTAATAACCATGAGTATGAATTTTGAACAGGCCAGGCACAATATGGTTAGCCAGCAAATTCGCGGCTGGCAGGTGACTGATAAGCGAGTACTGGATGCAATTGCAGCTACTAAGCGCGAGGACTTTGTGCCGGCGGATTATCGTAAGCTTGCCTTTGCCGACTTAGCTCTGCCGTTAGACCATGGTCAACAGATGATGCACCCGGTGATTGAGGGCCGCCTGCTTCAGGCAATTAATTTACAAGCAGATGAAACAGTGCTTGAAATTGGCACGGGCAGTGGGTTTTTAAGTGCCTGTCTGGCACGGCTCGGCAAGGCTGTGTGTACCATTGATATATTCGAGGCATTAAGCGATGAGGCCAGTAAGGTTTTTGCCAGCAAAAAAATAAATAATATAGAGTGCCACAGCGATGATGCCTTAAATGGCTGGATGCCTGAACAAGCGCACGATGTTGTGGTCGTAACAGGCGGGGTGCTGGAAATTCCACCGGTGTTTATGGAATGGGTTAACCCTGGTGGGCGTTTATTCGCCATTTGCGGTCAATCACCGATAATGGAAGCGCGCTTATTAAGGCGGTTGAATATTTCAGACTGGGAAGAACAAAGTTTGTTCGAAACCGATCTGCAGTTATTAGTTAATGCGCAAAAGGCTCCTGAATTTAATTTCTAGTAGCCTATGCAGACAAGGATAGAGTAAAAAATGAAAATTAAATTAATTAGCGGTATATTGCTGGCCGGAATGTTATCAAGCAACCCGGCGCAGGCGGTAGATTTAATTGGCGTTCTGGATATGGCAATTAAAAATGACCCTGCAATCAAGGCGCAGGCCTGGCGGCGGGACGCTACCGGCGAGAACCGCAAGCAGGCATTGGCCTCGTTGTTGCCCAGTATTAATGGTTCTGCAAGCACGGCCAGAGGGAACTCAACGGTATCTATAGATGGCATTGAGGTTTCCGACAACGATGTGGATAGAGAAAGCTTTGGGGTTAACTTGAGCCAAAGCGTGTTTGACTGGAGCCGCTACAAGCAATATGGAATCGCCGTTGACCAGATGAGTCAGGCTGAGGCTACTTATGAAGCTGTGTATCAAGCCTTTCTGCTGGATGTGGCAAATCGTTATTTTGCGCTTTTAAACGCCAGAGATGGGGTAAGGTTTTCCAAGGCTCAGGAAAAAGCTTTAAGTCGCCAGCTTGAGCAAGCCGAACAACGTTTCGAAGTAGGGCTAACCCCGGTTACCGATGTGCACAATGCTCAGGCCACTTATGATCAGGCACGGGCAACGGTTATTCGAGCAATTAACGCCTTGCAAGATACCGAAGAAGCTCTGCGTGAGCGCGCTGGAGTAATGTTCGAAGAATATAGCGTTTTAACTGAAGACTTGCCCTTGGAGCGACCACAACCAGACAACTCTGAGGACTGGGTTGAAACTGCTTTGCAGTACAACCCCAATATTAAAGCGCGTAAATTCACCACCGATATTACCGATGCGACTATAGGTGTGCAACGCGCCGGGCATTACCCAAAGGTAGACTTAACCGCCAGTTACAACTTGAGCATAAATAATAACTTCCAGGTATTTGACCCTACAGGCGTAGTTCTTGTGCCGCTGGAAAGCACCGGCATGAACTACGGTCTGCAACTGAGTTTGCCGATATTTTCTGGTGGGCGTACGCTCTCATTAACTCGCCAGGCGCGTTATAACCATAATGCGGCAATGGATGACTTAGAGGCTGAGCAACGCGCCGCTGTAAGACAAACAAAAAATGCCTATAACGCTATTGCCGCAGGGATCGAAGAAGTTCAAGCACTGAAGCAGGCGAAAATTTCAGCTAACAGTTCATTAGAGGCCACTCAAGCCGGCTTTGAAGTTGGTACTCGTACAATTGTGGATGTGCTGCTAGCTGAGCAAACCTATTGGCGTTCGGCGCAAAACTACTCCACTGCCAGGCATACATACATTTTGGCGCACTTGGCGTTACGCCAGGCAGCCGGGATTCTCACCCGTGAAGACCTAGATGTAGCTAATCAGCTGTTGGAAGCCACGACTGAAGAAGAATAAATAGTCTAAATTACTGGATTCCAACCGAGTTTGGAATCCAGTAACTATCGGTTGATAGTCCAGTGGGCGCGTGTATTTGCTATACTGCGCCCCCTTTGCTTTAAATAGCCCGTCACCCATGAACACGCAAGCCACCTTCCGCCTTGGATTCAAGCGCTATCGCATTAGTGTACAAAACGAGATTCTTTCCGGGTTAACCGTTGCCCTTGCGCTGGTTCCGGAAGCTTTAGCGTTTTCTTTTGTTGCCGGAGTTGAGCCATTAGTTGGCCTATATGCTGCCTTTATGGTGGGCTTGCTGGCCGCAATTTTCGGTGGTCGCCCGGGAATGATTTCCGGGGCAACCGGCGCTATGGCAGTGGTAATGGTTTCGCTGGTTGCCTTGCATGGGGTTGAGTATCTATTTGCGGCGGTGGTGCTAACTGGTATTTTGCAAATACTTGCCGGAGTATTTCGCTTAGGCAAGTTTATCCGTATTGTTCCCTACCCAGTAATGCTGGGATTTGTAAATGGCTTGGCAATTGTAATTTTTCTGGCTCAGTTACAGCATTTCCAAATTGATGCCGATGGGGTTAAGCAATGGATGGGCAGTCAAGCGCTGCTGGTTTTCTCTGGCCTGGTTGCGTTGACCATGGCGATAATTCACTTCCTGCCGAAAATTACCCGGGCAATTCCAGCCTCTCTAGCGGCAATTGTGGTGGTATCTTTATTGGTTATTGGCTTCAGCATTGATACCAAAACTGTTGGTGATCTGGCTTCAATTAAAGGCGGGCTGCCACAGTTTCATATTCCGGATGTAGCCTTTACTTGGGCCACGCTAAAAATTATCTTCCCCTATGCAGTCATACTTGCCGCAATTGGTTTGATTGAGTCGCTGTTAACGCTGTCGTTGATTGATGAAGTAACCGATACTCGCGGCAGCAGTAATCGTGAATGCGTGGGTCAGGGTATTGCCAATACTGCCACCGGCTTGTTTGGTGGTATGGGCGGCTGCGCGATGATTGGGCAAAGCATGATCAATGTAAATTCCGGCGGGCGTAAGCGTTTATCCGGGATTGCAGCGGCACTTTTTTTGTTGAGCTTTATTCTATTTGCCTCCGACCTGATTGAGCGTATTCCCATGGTAGCCCTAGTTGGGGTTATGTTTATGGTGGTGCTGGGAACCTTTGAATGGTCGAGTGTGCGTATTTTCAAAAAAATTCCACGCCATGACTTTTTCGTATTGGTGCTAGTCTCGTCGGTAACAGTAGTTACTGATTTGGCAGTGGCGGTAATTGTTGGGGTGATAGTTTCGGCATTGGTGTTTGCCTGGGAGCACGCTAAGCATATCCATGCCAAAACCTATATCAATGAACATGGATCCAAGGTATATGAGTTGGTTGGGCCGTTATTTTTTGGCTCAGTAAAGAACTTCCATGATTTGTTTTCACCAGCCGATGACCCAGCTGATGTGATTATCGAATTCCAGCAATCTCGGGTTACCGATCATTCCGCTATTGAGGCAATTGATTCTCTGGCAGTGCGTTATATTAGGCGCGGCAAGAAATTGCACCTGCGATACCTTTCAGATGATTGCAAGCTGCTATTGGATAAAGCAGGTGACCTGGTGGAAGTAAACCGCCTTGAAGACCCAACTTATCATGTTGCTGACGATAAGCTGGACTAAGTAGTCGTTGACCTATCCGGGTTGACGGTTTCTGGTAAAGAGCAGGCTGATAGCGGTAATGGCTATCAGGATGCTGCCATAAAATGGAATTACTACCATCACCAATCCGGCTTGCGCGTCCATACTTACAAATAATGCGTTATACATAAGCGCCAAGCTGCCAAGGCTATATATGGCCACGCTGATTAGTAAAATCCATCTTTGCACCTGGTTATATACTAATTTGCTGCCTAAAAGCCAAAATAAAGCAAATGGCGCCATTAGCAGCAGCAAAATAAGAGTGCCGGCTTTCCACCACTGCACAGAGTCTGTATCTCCAGCGATAAAGGCGAAACAAAGGGTTCCAATGGCGCCAATTAAAATAAGGGCTTTACTCAAACTGCTTAAGTTCATGATTTATTCTCCTTGTGGGCTATTACGATAACACGCCGTGGCGCGGGGTAGCCTTCGATGGTCAGATTAGGGTCGCTTGAATCTAGAGACTCCCGAAGTGACTCAAACCGCATCCACTCAGTGCTGCGTTGTTCATCCAGGCTGGTTGGGCATTCATCTACACAACGAATATCGACAAAACCAAGCCGCTGCATCCAGTTCACCAATGCCTTGCTGCTGGGAATAAACCAGACATTACGCATTCGGGCATAACGGTCTTTAGGAACCAATGCCTGCTGCTCGTTGCCTGCTATAACCAGAGTTTCCAGTATTACCTGGCCCCCCGGGCGAATGAGGCGGTGGAGCTGCTGTAGGTGTTCTATTGGCGAGCGGCGGTGGTAGAGAACCCCCATTGAGAAAACGCTATCAAAACCCGTCAGGCTTTTTGGTAGGTCTTCTATACCCAGTGGCAATACCAAATTGGTAGGTTTTGTGCCGGCAAAGTGCTGGCAGGCAAAATACTGCATTACAAATAACAGGCTCGGGTCAATACCAACCACCAGTTCTGCCCCTGCCCCCAGCATCTGCCAGCCGAAATAACCATTGCCACAGCCAATATCCAGAACTCGTTGCCCGGTTAGATCACTGATATGGTCTTGCAGTCGCTGCCATTTCCAGTCTGAGCGCCATTCGCAGTCAATTGCCACGCCGCCAAGGTTCAGCGGGCCCTTGCGCCAGGGGTGCAGGCCCATTAGTTGTTGCTTTAGTGCTTGCTGGTCGGCAAGAACCTCTCCCAAAGTAACTGTGGCCTGATTCAGCCTGGTAACCCGGGCTGTTGCTGGCAGGTTATCTAGCGCCGCCTTCCACTTGGCGAAGTCCCCATGTCGGGGGTTCGCCAGTATTTTTTCTGCTTGTACCAGCAATGGTCGCAACTGCTCAGTTAGCGCGCCCAGGGTTGCATCTGAAACCGGGTAAGTTAAGCGCACAGCTATTTACTGGCTTTAAATTTCTTCAGTTTTTTCGGCAACATGATTTTTTTAATAGTCACATACTTAGGCAAGCCATCTTTTGCATAAGGAGGATAGGCTTCACCACGAATCAGCGGTTGCAGATATTGGCGCGCCGCAGGTGTAATGCCAAATCCATCTTTGCGGATAAAGCGTTTGGGCATCATTTTTCACGGTTGGCCAGGCGACTTAATTTGGCTTCTGCAATTTTCCAGCGATAGGGGTTATTGGAAGTGCGCTTGATAACCGGCATTACCCCGCTCTTGCCCTGTACGGCAAAGCGTACAGCAGCTTCACCTACAGCATAGGCATGATCAAGATCAGTTTGCGAGGCAATGTGTCGGGCTGAGCGTTGCAGATAATCAGCTACGGCCCAGTGGTATTTATATCCCAGGCGCTTGCCAATCAGGTTAGCAATCACAGGCGCAACCCCGCCTAACTGGGCATGACCGAAGGCATCACGGGTACCAGTTTCGGCGAGAAATTTGCCGCGCTTATTGCGCACCCCTTCAGATACCACGATTGAACAATAGCCATAAGTATTCACTGCGTGGCGGACCTTTTTAAGAAACTCCTGCTGCTCAAATGGTACTTCAGGGAAAAGAATAATATGCGGAGGGTCATCTGCTTGTCTTTGCGCCAGCCCACCAGCGGCGGCAATCCAGCCAGCGTGCCGGCCCATAACTTCCAAAATAAAGACTTTGGTAGATGAAGAGCTCATCGACATAACATCCAGGCTGGTCTCCATTATTGAGACTGCAACATATTTAGCCACTGAGCCGAAACCCGGGCAGTTATCGGTTATCGGTAAGTCGTTATCAATAGTTTTAGGGATGCCGATACAGCTGACCGGAAAGCCAAGTTTTTTGCTTATTTGTGAGACTTTATAGGCGGTATCAGCGGAATCTCCACCACCGTTATAGAAAAAATAACCAATATTATGGGCTTTGAATACTTCGATTAGGCGTTCATATTCAGCTAAATTTTCCTCAATTGATTTGAGTTTGAAGCGGCAGGAACCAAATGCTCCGCCGGGCGTATGTTTGAGTCCGGAAATAGTGGTTTTGGTTTCTTTGGAGGTATCAATTAACTCCTCATTCAAAGCGCCGATAATACCGTTGTGAGCGGCATAAACTTTACCAATCTTATCTTTATTAATCCGGGCCGTTTCTATTACAGCGCAGGCTGTAGCATTAATTACCGGAGTTACACCGCCGGATTGGGCGTACAAAATGTTTTTCTTACTCATAAAGGAGCCTCTGATTTTATTTTGGATAAGCAGGTTGAGAAGTAGAATTCTACCAGAGGCTGGCAGTAAGTGCTTGTAATAGCAACGCTATTGCCTGCGATTGCTAACGCAGTTATTAGAAATTGCATACTCAAGAGTTTATAAGGAATAAATCAATAGCTTCTGAAGGCACTTATTGTTGTTGACTTGCACACATCGAAAGGCTAGATTTGCTTCTTACGAACCTCTGGTTTAAACATGAGTAAATCAAAGACACCTCAACTCAGGAGCAAAAGCCCAACCATGCGCATAGTATTACTTGGACCACCTGGTTCCGGCAAGGGAACACAGGCAAAATTATTAACCGGCGAGTTAAATGTACCGCATATTTCTACCGGCGAATTGCTCCGCGCCGCCGTTGCTGCTGGAACGGAAATAGGCATGCAGGTTAAAGAAATTATGGCTTCAGGCCAATTAGTTTCTGATGAGCTAATACTAGGCATGCTGGAGGAGAGGTTGAACCAGGCAGATGCACAAGCGGGATTTTTACTGGACGGCTACCCGCGTAACCTGGCCCAGGCAAAGGCTCTGGATAGCCTCCTTGAGCGTTTACAAATTCCGGTAGATGAGGCGCTTGAAATTGCGGTTGATAATGAGCAAATTATTCAGCGAATTGCCAAGCGTGCAGAATTAGAGGGTCGCAGTGATGATACTGAAGAAGTAATTCGCCGCCGCCTGGAAATTTATACCGAGCAAACAGCTCCGGTTTCAGACCATTACCAGCAGCAGGGTATATTGTCCCAAGTATATGGAGTTGGTACGGTAGAAGAAGTATTCGAGCGCATTAAAGGTGTGCTTACGCTAGCTGCTTCTTGATAAGAAAATGAATATCAGTAGCAGAATCTGTGTGGCTAGCTAGCAACTGATGACCAGTGCGCATACAGAATACTTCAAAATCCAGAGCCGTATTAGGATCATTGGCAATAATGTGCAGGGTCTGGCCGTCCAGCATTTGCTTGAGCTTGTGACGGCAGTCAATAACGGGTTGGGGGCATTCCAGCCCGCGGGCATCCAATCGCTGGTCGGCGCTGGCAAACAGGGCGCTTAGGTTTGCTTTCATGTTAAAAGTTCTCGATACAATTCTTAGTATTATACTGCTGCGTAAAGGCCCGCAGGAACTACCCACGGGTTGGCTTTGGTTGGTGTTATTTCTAATTGCCGGCTACTATTTGAATTTGTTTCAGTACCAACAGATTGCTAGTTTAACTGTAGAGCCTCTGGGTGATGGGAATACTGCAGCGCTTATTGATATTTTAATTCAATTATTTACGGTTAGTGTAGTTTTAATGTTGGCTAAACGACAGGCGCGATTGCTACAAACCCTGACCGCACTTATGGGCACTGGCTTCCTGTTCTCTATAATGCTGGTTCCCATATTGCAGTACTTATTAGCCGTGGGGCTGGTAAAATAGCGCATGATTTATAAAGGGCATAGGAAGTAAATGCATATACATATTCTAGGGGCCTGCGGGACCTTTATGGGCGGGCTGGCGGTGCTGGCTACTAAAGCTGGGCATACCGTTACCGGCTCAGACCAACACACCTATCCGCCAATGAGCACTCAGCTGGAAGCTCATGGCATTAGGTTGTATGAAGGCTATAACGCCACTGATTTACAGCCACATCCTGATCTGGTGATAATTGGCAACTCCCTCTCGCGGGGTAACGAGGCGGTTGAGTATGTGCTAAATCAGGGCATCCCATATTGCTCCGGACCGCGCTGGCTGGGTGAAAATTATCTGGCGGGTAAAACTGTATTAGCTGTTGCCGGAACTCACGGTAAAACCACAACTTCCAGCTTGATTGCCTGGATATTGGAGTTTGCCGGTAAACAACCTGGATTTCTGATTGGTGGGGTGCCGCATAATTTTGGAATCTCAGCCCGTGATGGGAGTAAGTACTTTGTAGTTGAGGCCGATGAATACGACACTGCCTTTTTTGATAAGCGGGCTAAATTTGTTCACTATCGGCCAAAAGTAGCGATATTAAATAATCTTGAGTTCGATCATGCGGATATTTACCCTGATTTGGAAGCAATTAAGACTCAATTTCATCATTTAGTTAGAACCATTCCCGGAGAAGGCAGCATAATCAGCAACGCTGGCGATGAAAATCTCGATGAAGTGCTGGAGCGCGGTTGCTGGAGCCGTTTGCAACGCTTTGGGCTTGATGAAGCTCCGGACTGGTCGGTTGAATTGATTTCCCCAGGGGGGCGGCAGTTAAAGTTCTTTTATCAACAAGAGGAGCTAGGCCAATTGCGTTGGCAGATGAACGGCCAGCATAATGCCATGAATGCTTGTGCGGCAATCGCGGCTGTGGAGGCTATTGGAATTGCCCCGAAACTAGCTCTAGAAGCGTTAGCAGAGTTTAAGGGAATAGCTAGGCGGATGGAGCTCAAAGGTGAGCACCATGGGGTCAAAGTATTTGATGACTTTGCCCACCATCCTACTGCTATCCGGTTAACTCTGGAAGGCTTGCGCAGACAGGCCGGTAATGCTCGTATTCTGGTGGCGCTGGAGCCCCGGAGCAACACCATGCGTGCTGGAGTTCATAGCGCTGACCTGGGGCCGGCCTTAACCGCAGCTGATTGGGTTTGGCTAAAAACTGACAGCGGTATTGACTGGGATCCACAGGCGGTTATTGCCCAGGCTGGCGCCGAAGGACGAGTAGTCACGGATGTCGATGGGCTGATCAAAAGGATGATGGATGAATTGCGTAGTGGTGATACCGTGGTATTTATGAGCAATGGTGGCTTTGGTTCTGCACCACAGCGATTTGCCGAAGCCTTACAAGCCCGTGAGCGACTTAAATAGGAAGAATATCAACTGACCGTGGAATTATAGTGGGGATCTCATCAAGACGACCTCATCGCGCTGCTGATGGTCCAAGCTTGCTGATTTCATAGTGTCCAGCAATGCTTGCAGTTCTGCGGCAGATAAGTCCTGGGCGCGCCAGTAGTTAAGCATTCCCAAAGTGTTGTGGAGGTTTTCAGTGATTAACTGACCAAGATAAACTTTGTCGCCAGTGTCTTCCAGGACCATTCCAGAATCCCATAAACGCAGTGCAATCACCCTGCCTTCACCAGCAGTTGCCTTTGGCAATAGCAGGCGTAAAGTTTCTCTGTGACCGAGATAGTCACGACCAGGTATGGGTAAAGATTTAAAATCGGGGTTCGGGTTAAGAGTTTTAAGTGGCCACATCCAGCCAGCCGGAGTGCTATTCTGCCATCCGGCCTGTTGAAGTTTTATAGCTAATTGGTTTATATCTCCAGCATATTGCAGATTAAAATGCCGGGCTGGGTGAGAGCCGATGAAGGCTCGTTGCTTATCCAGCAACCGCCAGTCTTTCAGCCACCAGTCTGAGCTGGTAGAGCTGGTATTCAGAATTGGCAATTCATACAGCTCCTGACCTGATTTTAACTGATGCCCCGCTGCCAGCCATACCGAAATTAACAGGCTGCCAAAGAATACAAGCCCCGCTAGTTGCGGCTTAAACTTACGGCGGATACGGATTCTGTAGGCCAGGCCAACAATTGCCGTCCAGCTGCCGCCGAGCAGAAGCCCTAACATCAGGGCGCTAAGCTGATCTTGTCCCAGATATAAGCGCGAGGCTGCCAGTAATAAAATAGCCAGACTGGCAAGAATATATGGCCAGCGCCGGTGGATTCTTTTCAGATCAGCGGCCTCCATTATCGCAAAGAAGCCCAGAGCTGTAGTGGCTAGCACCAAATCTCCACTAGGGGCTACCATGTCACTGGAAAGCCCGCTAACTAGTGGTGCTGCAGTTAAGATTGTACTCAGCAGAAGCTGTAACACGCCACCACCAGCAATAGCCAACAGCCAATGAATAGCAGCTTTTGGGCGCTTTTGAATCAGCAGCCAGATTAAGGTAATACCAGCGGTAGACAGCAATACTTGCCATCGTCCCAGTTGGTATAGGCTTATCATTAACGGGTCTACCATTTGGCTGCGCAAATATGAAGCGAAATAGGCCACTTGTTGGTCTATCTTCATTGGGCTCTCGCCCCATGGTAGTAACAGCAACAAAACCACTAATAGCACAATGGTAATTAGTAGGGATAATCCCAGCATAGACAGGGATAGCGCCTCAGGATGAGAAGGGTCAACCAGGCCCTTGAGTACGCGTCCTATAAGCGGGTGTCGCCGTGCCCAGCGGATAAGCTTCCTTAAACCCTTGGCTGAGGTTCTGACAAAGACTTCGTACAGCAATCTAAACAACCAAACCATCAAGCCAATAACTACTACCAGTAAAATCAGCACCATGGCAAACCTACCAGCATATTCAGAGGCTACTTCCAAAGAGGCACCAAACAGCATTCCCGGCAACAGGTAGACGGGCGCCCAGGCGATGGTAGCTGGAATATCTATCTTGAGGAATTGACGCGGTCGCATACCTAGCATTCCGGCTACTGCTGGCACTACGGGCCTTAATGGACCAATAAAGCGACCTAAAACAATGCTTTTAGCACCATGCGCATGAATAAACTCCTGCGCTTGTTGCAGGCCTTTAGGGTAGCTACGGAACGGCCACATCTCTGCTAATCGCTCCCGATATTTATGCCCCAGCAAATAGCTGATCAGGTCACCGGCAAAGGCCCCGAGTGAAGCGGCAATCCAGATGGTATAAAAATCCAGCGCCCCAAGTGCGATCAATGCTCCGATACCTAGCAGGATTAAAATGCCTGGTATCAGAATTCCCACCAAAATTAATGATTCAGTAAAGGCAATTAGGAACACAATAGGTCCGGACCAGGCTTTGTGCTCGCCTATCCATATCATTAATTCATGTACCCAGCCAGTATCTGCCATGGCGATATTGTAGGGTACTGGCAAATTTATTTCCCGATTCCTTGGTTTTTTGTTTTCCTGTCACCATATTCTGTTGTATGCTCAAGCTTAGATATCAAAGAGGAATGTAACCATGGCTCGAAAATTTTTACTGGTACTTGCTAGCACCATGCTATTAACCGCCTGTCAGACAGAAAGTGTTAACCAGGAGGCTAGCAGCCTTGAGGGTAGCTGGCTGCGGCCCATTAACGGCGCCCCTGGTGAGTTTGAGGGTATGACTTTTGGTGCCGATGGCAGCTTTGGCTTGCTTAACATCTATTCAATGAGTGGTTCAAGTTGGGAGCAAAATGGTGACCAAGTGGTGATCACGACTTTAACTGAGCGCTACCCGGAACCTGACCCAAGCACGGTGAGCATAGAAAAACTTACCGCAGAACAACTGATTTTAAGCGGCGATAGTTTTTTTGCCGGCTCTTATAAGCGCGATGACGATGCTGGCGGGATGGTTGCTGGTAGCTTAAGCATGCCAACCGGTACAGTGTTGCCAAAAGATGCACTTCTAACAATACAACTTGAAGATGTAAGTCTCGCCGATGCGCCCAGCAAACTGGTAGGCAACAGATTGATTCCTGTAGGTGGTCAAAGTGGCTCAATCGACTGGGAAGTTTATTATCCAGGCGCAGTAATTGATACCCGGAACACCTATAACATCAGCGCGGTAATTGCTTATGATAATAGTATGCAGCTCCGTACAACCAGTCATTTTGGGGTGTTCACCGATGGCATGTCCAAAAAGATGGATATAGAGGTAGTAGATGTTAGCTCTAAAGCTGCTGACAGTGGTAAGCCAATGCAGGGAATGTATAACTATATGGCTGATGCAGGTATGTTTTATAACTGTGCCGATCAACAAAATTATCCGGTGGCAATGGAAGGAGCAAATATTGATTTGGAGCGGGCGTATACGGAACTGCGGCAGGTGGATAATGAAAAGATCTGGATTGAAGTGGTTGGTGAATTAGTGGAAAGGGCTGATATGGAAGGTGGCGGCAGCAGCATGAGTTTATTGGTTAACAAGTTTGTGAGCATAAATAGAGAGAACGCTTGCCCGGTCGCTAGTAACTTGATAACTGGTACCAAGTGGTTGTTAATTGAAGTATCAGAGCGGAGTTTGGTACTCAAAGACAACCAAGGAGATTCTCTGGCCTGGTTCGAGATGGCGGAGTAAAGGTAACTCCGCCATACAAGGTTTTATATGTAGCGTAGTGTTAAAGCTTTACCGGTCGTCCTGAACCTTGGCACCCGGTGCGCTACGGCAAACCGAATCCATGCCGTTTTTACAACCACTGCTGGTTTTATACATTTGACTGCGGCCAATAACCTGTCCATTCTTGGCTTTTAATACAAAATACTCGCGCCCATCTTTGGCGGTTTTTACTTCAAAACACTTCTCATCGGTGCAGTTTGTGCAAACCGATTCGATGCCATTTTTACAAGCAGCGTGAGATTTGTAGCCCTCGCTCTGGAGAATCACTTCGCCATTGCCAGCTTTTAGTACAAAATATTCTTCACCATTTTTGCCAGTTGTTATTACAAATTTTCCAGCCATTTTATAACTCCTCTTCTCATTTCAAATATATTAAGTAGAGGTCACTGCCTCTAGCGCATGAAGTATGCCAATTAGTACGGGGTTTGGCAAGTAAATTGAGGATGTTGGGCCAGTATTAACTGCGTTGATTATTAGTCAGCCGGATAAGCCGGAGTGTTTTATTTATGCTGTAGCATACTTCACAGCTTTTTCAGCGTGAATAGCCGTGGTATCAAAGAGCCTTACCGTGGTATCTGCCTGGCTAACAAGCATGCCAATTTCTGTACAGCCAAGGATTACTGCTGCAGCGCCTTGGGCCGCTAGATCATCTATGATGCGCAAATACTCTGCCTTTGAATCAGCTTCAATTTTCCCCATGCAAAGCTCTTGATAAATGACCTTGTGAACGATTTCCCTGTCATCTGCATTTGGCACCAACACTCGCAAACCGTATTTATCAGCTAACCGCCCTTTATAGAACTCTTGTTCCATAGTAAACGCAGTACCCAATAAACCAACTGACTCAATGCCTTCATTTACAAGAGCTTCTGCGGTTGCGTCTGCGATATGAAGCAACGGGATCTGGATTGCCGCTTCAATTTCTGGTGAAACCTTATGCATGGTATTTGTACAAATGAGCAAAAAATCCGCACCCGCAGCCTCAATGTTTTTAGCCGCCTCAGACAATATGTTTGCTATCTCTTCCCAGTCACCTTTATGTTGTAATTTTTCGAGTGGCTCAAAATCAACGCTGTACATAACAATTTTTGCTGAACGCAAGTCGCCAAGGGTCTTTCTAACGCTTTCATTAATTGCCCGATAGTAGCTGAGTGAGCTTTTCCAACTCATGCCTCCGAGTAAGCCAATTGTTTTCACTTATTCACTCCAAATTGCATTTATTGTTGAGCCTATTATATCTACCACCAGTAATCCTGCTACGAACACATCGGGTTTGCAAGGTTTTTCCGGGCCTGGGGAATTTACTGACAAGCCGGGGGCTGCGCACATTACTGCGAATGAGAATCCGCCTAAATAGCCATTAACCGTCAGATTTTGTCATTGTTTAGGCAGAATATTGCGCCAATATAGAGGCTACTTTAACGGAGGCCGTGATGAAAGCTTTTATTCCCTGTGAAGACCATTTTTTGGATCAAAGAGCTATGATGATTTCTGGTGTATGAGCTAAATTAAAAAGCGGTGTATCCTGTTGATTGATTTTGAACGATCAACAACCAACAGGAGATACACCACATGAAAGATAATAATATTGTTTCACTGAAAACACCACTAGAAAA
>JAJRYF010000093.1 GCA_024275935.1 Gammaproteobacteria bacterium
TGTCACCAACAGCAGCAACTGAACCTGCACTAGCCACTGGGATTGTCGTAATCGGACCAGCAGCAAGAACGCCTGCGCCAGTTGATACTGTACCAAACAATGTAATTGGTGTAGGCAATGTCCAAACGCCAATAGTCTGGAATGTTCCTGCAGCTACAACAGGTGCAGCACCCGTCATTGTTACAGTATCTGAACCATTACCAAAATTGGTAAGCTTCATGACATAATTCACAGCATTCGCGCCTGAATCAAGCGTTTGGTTGGCTGGTACCGGGGCGCTTAGTGTAATGCTACCCACATAAGCAACCGTGACATCAACACTTGCTGTAACTTGCGTTTGTGCAACACCACCAACGTCAGTGTAATCCACTGTAACGCTGTTGGTCAGCACGCTTCCCGCAGCAGCAGCATGCGCTGATTGCGGCGAGCCCATTACAATCACAAGCCCTGCGGCAAGCGCAAAACCAGTGAGGTGCAATGTTTTTATTTTTTGAAATATGCTTTGCATATCATTCTCCTTTTTCCTTTTTATTTTGCCCGTAGGCTTTTTGAACTATTGCCATGTCCCTCACATGGCTAGAGTGATAAGCAACAAGACTGTTCATCTCATCGCCTGAAACCATTAGCGGCCATTCATGGTGGCCCCTCTCGAATCTTGTATATTCCTTTCGTTTGAACGCTTTGGTTGGAAATATTCATAGCAACTAACCCCTACTGAACACGAGCGCGAAAAGTAGCTACGCCACTCTTACCTGCACCCACTTCTTTCACAGTCCAGCGAATATCTGTGTATTGATCTGGTGAGGCTTTTCGCTTTTCAGCCTTACCCGCTACTTTAACCTCATAGCTCAAAAGACTTGGCTTTTTGAATGTTTTTCCATTATCGATAGAAAATGTAATTTCAGTGCCAGGACCAAAAGCGGAGTCGGTTACATACGTTGTACCTGTAGGGATAGGGTCGTTTAACACCACTCGTTTTGCAGTCTCATCACCTTTGTTGCGATACACCAGAGTGTAAACCAAGATGTCACCGGGAGCAGCATCTTTTGCCTCCACTAATTTCTCAACTTTTTTTCCATCTTTTTCTACCATCAACACTTTCTGAGCAGTAATCGCAACCGACACATTCGCTGCCGCTAAAACATACGATGGAAGCATCACAACTACTGCCGTTATCATCATTATCATTTTCTTCATTTTACTCTCCTTTTTTACCACTTGAAAAACACTGTACTCACAATAGTTAATCATTTTCTTGCAAAATTCTTCCCTTCCACAGGGCATTAAAAAGTTCAAATACACTCGCTTTAACCAAATACACCATATTTACCAACCTCTTTCGCATTCAAACAACTAATATTTTCATAAAGTCAGTTCGCACGGTCAAATATCGCTATATATGCCAAAAAACAATTATATAACAATAGGTTACAAATTTTAGACGCAATTGTAGCTTTGTGTATATCCTCACTTTTAATTTTAATTTATCACAGATTCAAAAGAAGCAGTGATAGAAATCACCATCTATTCTAACATTATTAAGCACTTACGCCACTCACCAAAAGGATTAATCACCGCACATAATCCTTGACATGTAACATTGCTTTTTCTAGGGGAATTATTTTCAACAGGCGCAGTTATTTTTTCATCGCATAAGCTGAAGAATACGCGACCATTTGATGCGTTTTTTAAACTGAAATTAAGGCGAAATTAACACGTAAATTTATTGCGTTATTTTGGATAAAAAATACAAATATTTATTCTTAAATTAAAGTGGGGAAACGAGCAAGAACCAGCTTTTTAGACAGCGAAAGAAAAAATAAACATGCTTAATGTTTACCTTTTAAATCAAATATTTAGATTCGAGTTAAACAAAATGTAACTCATGTTTGAATTATTCAACCTGCGCTTGATACTGGATGCTAAACCCAGGCGCTGCTGCCTGATTGGCATTCATGGTGCCATCCATGGTAATCCGGAAATTGGTAATGGCAGGGTCATGTCCTGAGCCATCATCCACAGGCGTATAATTGAAGTTTACACCATTGTCGTTTGAAAACTCAATCAACAATGCAGTCCCCGGCAACCCTGAAGGGTTCGCCCCGTCAGTAAAACTAAATATAGTGGTATTGGCTGGCGCAAACGGCGTGAGCGCAAGCTTAGAAAGTGGGCTTAGGGTATCCGCTATTTCCACAGTCTTAGCCACACCTGTACCTGCGTTGGATACAAGCACTGTATAAATAATCGTATCTCCTGGATTTGCTGTTGGCGCACTAGCCAGCTTAAGTACCGTTAATAGCGGCTGAGGTGCCGTTACCGTAATCGGTGCTGTTGGGCCAGTATTAGGAAACAGAAGCAACCCCCCATTACCTGACGCAACAACAGAGTTTCTATATATATTTGGTGTCGTTGTATTTGAAACAAGTGCAGAGAAAGTAATGGTCGCCGTGGAATTAGCTGGCAAACTTGGAATTATCCAGTCCAACTGATTGCCCAAAACAGTGGGCTCAGTAGGCACCCAGCCTAGTCCAGTTGTCGATAATGCAACATAATTAAATCCTGCAGGTAAGAAGTCAGATACAACAAGATTCGCAATCGCTGCCGCCCCAAAGTTACTTACAAATATAGTATACGAAGCAGTCTGACCTGCACTAATCGTCGGTGTTGTCGTTGTTTTGCTAAGCCCTACATCAAAAAGCTTCACTGTCGCTGTTGCAGGCCCTTGTGCACCAGCATTGGTTGATGCCGATGTCGCGCTATTCAAATGACCAGCCAGCAAAGGTACGGTAGCAGGTGCAATCAATGCATCATATTCAATGCTAAGTAAGCCGTTAACGCCACCTGATGAAGCTGGAACAGTAAAACCGCCTGCTGGCACTGTGGTAAAATTAAATGTGCTCAGAAGTGGTGCGGGTACAGCATAAGTCCCCGCAGCCTGAGCTACGCCGTTTATCGAGACTTGAACTGAGTACGGGTCATATGTGAAACCTAGCGGCAACGTGTCCGTAATATTTACACCAGTTGCTGCTGCTAAACCCACATTCGTTAGTGTTAGCCGATAGTGTGCAGGCGTGTAGTTGCCATAAATATCTTTCCCAACATTTGGTGTTGTTGTTATTTTTGACAAATAGGTTTGTGGTGCAATGACTGTTACTGGCGCACCTGAGAATGTGTTTACAAGCACACCCCCAACAAGCACTTGCGCCTGATTATTATACACCGCAGGTGCTACCGTGCCTGCAATAAGAGCGGTGAACTGGATAGTGGTATTACCCACCGCCGCGTTTTGCCCTGCCCATGTCAATGTTTGTAACGCAACAATAGGGTCTACCGCTGGTAATCCATTAATTAGGGTGCTACCGAGTTGATATGAAAAGCCTGCTGGCAGAATATCAGTAACATCTACCAACTGAGCCAAACCCGTCGTATTGCTCACGGTAATGATATATTTGGTAAGCGTACCTAGTATTGGGTCGTTGATTACCGTAGCGTAAGGTGAAACCACTGCTTTACTAATCCCCAATGAGCTAATTGTCACATCGTCAGCCGTATTGGCAGGGATACCCCCATCATAAGGGTTTGCTGCAACCACTGGCGGTAATATGCCCGGCGTAAAGCTCAAGTTACTAATAGAGTTGTGCGTCACCGTGCCACCAATCGCTGTGGGCGGCACATTGGCATAAAAGTCGATATTCACAAGCGAGGTGGCTGATACTGTACCAGCAGGAACTGGCGTAATAAATGTCCAGACAGGGGCAGCCGAAGCTGCCAAGGGTGCGGTATAATCCACACCTGCCACCAAGGCAGTTCCATTCATTGTTACGGTAATATCACTATTGTATGTAAAGCCGCTTGCCAATAAGGGTACTAAGCTGCCAAATGTATCGGTAACACTTAGTGCATTAAGCGGTTGATTACCACTGTTCACGATACTAATTCTGTATTTTGCGACCCCACCTGCCACTGCAGATGGCGTGAGCGCTTGTTTACTAACCGTTACGGGATCAATCACCACGGGTGCAGTTGGCCCCACACTTGAAGGCGTTACGTTTGTGCCCAGCCATGAAGCACTATTATAATAAGTGTTTGCGCCAGTGAGTGCCGCTACTGATGTTGTAAATGTTATCACAGCATTTCCCAAAGGCGGTATCAGATTAGCACCCAATGGGATGCTAAGCGTTCCTTGCACTGCTGGTGCGACTGGAGGGGTATAAATTGGTGTTAAAGCAATCGGTGCCCCTGCGTTGATTGAAACTGTTGCAGTATCTCCCACAGCAAAACTAAAACCTGGCGGTAAAGTGTCTGTAATGGTAACACCTGTTGCGGAAATCAGTGCATCTGTATTATTCAATGTTATGCTATATGTCACAGCGTTTGCTGCCGCAGCACCATATAAATATAAAGAAGAAGGTGTCACTGTTTTCGTGCCCGTAAGGTTCACATTGGGTGTTAAGGTGATGGTTACATCTTCACCATTGTTCGCAGCCAACCCACCGTCCCAAGCGTTATTCACAACATGAACAATAGCATTAGATGTATAAGACAGTGTTTGTAACGAGTTGTGAATATTTGCAGGCACAGGCACCGCTGCGGGCGCCACTGCTTTATAAGCAATAAATAGATTCTGACCCGCTGGAATACTAAAACCAACAGCAGCATTATCAAATGTCAGATTCGGCGCCAGTACTGTTGGCACAGTTGCCAACCATAATGGATCCACGCCTGGAAGACCTACTGGCGCTGATACCCCAATCGCATAAAATGCACTCGCAGGGCTAAATACAGCTCCGCTTGGCACAGGGGGCGCAATACCCGCTGTGGTTAAAGCGCCCAAATAATCTACAA
>JAJRYF010000094.1 GCA_024275935.1 Gammaproteobacteria bacterium
ACTGTGGTGGTGGTTGGATGACTTGGCGGTGAAAGTCCGCTATCGGCCCGACAAGGGGAACGATTAGCTGAACGGCAAGGGTGTCCATCGCGAGGTGGAATCTGAAGGAAGCTGAAGGCAAAGCACTGGCCCGACGAACAGAAATCGCATATGAGGCGGTCACAGTGGGTGAGGAGAGCCTTGTCCAATATAAAATGAGTCTGAACGGGCAGTGTATTCCAACATGAAATGAGTCTCAAATAGTCCAAGTTGTTCATAATCACATGATGAGAGCGATTATGACGATAAAGAACTTAAATACGATTGAGGCAATTGAAGTCTTTCTTCAAGGCAACCAGTCTGTGGTCTTTTCTGTTTTGGGAGATAAAACAGAACGCTACAACTTTATATGTGTTGTCATTGCTGTCCCGTTAACTTTATACATTATTTGGTTGAGCCGTTATCTGACACCGGCTTGTACTACTATTTATCGTGGGAGACATGGATTGCCAAGTGTATCTGAGCCCCGCTGTGAACACATCCATGTGCGCTCGGATGCCGCGTCCATGCGGCATACGGTCACAGCTACACTTGCCAATTCATGATCAGCAGAGTTAACGGGACAGCAATGATGTGTTGTTTACTTTCTTGTTGCGCACCGCAATCAATGAGCACGCAGAGCTCGATGCTAAACTCCAGCCATTTATGGACCGGCCAATTGAGCAACTAGATCAAACCGAGCGCGCATTACTGCGTATTTCGACAGTAGAGTTGATACATTCCATTGAAGTGCCAGTTAAGGTGGTTATAAATGAGGCCATTGAACTGGCCACCGTTTTGGCGCCGAGCAAAGCCACACCTATATCAATGGCGTGCTGGATAAAGCTGCTATTGAGTGGCGGAAAGTAGAGGTTGAGGCTGAAAGAGCACAGAAACATAAGTCATAATATTAGTTTTGTTTAGAACCATTGTGTTCACATTAATGGATGTTTAAAATATTACTTGACAAATGTATCTAGGGGGGGGGGTATTGTTGTTCTTGCGGTAAGGATGCCGTATTTTTTATTCAATATATCAAGGAGGATTCAAATGTCTTATAGAAAATATTCATTGTTATTTATCACCTTCGTTACGCTACTTCTGTCTGGTTGTTCTTCTACGGGAAACGTTCGTGGAGAGTTCGGAGAGTGTATTGGCGGGTCTAGTGGTATTGAAAGGTGTGATTTTAAAATTATAGTTGAGATTAACAGCGTAGGAAGTGGTTTTGATTCTGGAAAGTTTTCGATGGATACCAGTCAGTCTACAGTCGGTTTTGTACAAAACTTGCTTTCTGCAACTTTGGTGCAGAAACGAAATGGTGTTATTGTTGGTTCTTTAAGCTTCCAGTTCAGCCGCAATGGAGATGATTGGAGCCCTGTAAATACTCAGTCCCTAAATACATGGGTAGCGAATAATGCGACAGATAACGATGTAATCGAAATTGGCGTTTCTGGCTTCGAGTTTGTTTCTAGCCCCGGTACAAATCTCGTGGTCACCGAAGTGGTGTACGATAATACAGTTATGGCCGGTGACTCTAAATCCTGGTATGTTAGCCCACAGGGTAACAACCAGATTATGCAGTAGTTAAGCAATGTTCTACTCAAGCATCAGGCCTGCCATATTGGCAGGCTTGGTATCTATTTAAAAGGTGATATTAGTGAGGATTGTATTAATATTAATTGGTATGCTTTTGCTGGCTACGTCTTGTACTCATTTCCCACTAAAGACCGTTCCTTTGGGTGCTAGTATTTATTCGTATGTCATAAATGAGCGCCAACAACGAATTGATTATATCAGCACTCGCCAAAACGGCGGCGTGATAACAAATATAGATGATCATCCTGTGTTTACCCCAGATGTGCAGATCAATAATTGGGAGATATCTATTTCGACTAAACTCAAGGGGGTTACAGATTTCGAAATGCTTGAGTTATGGACAAGACAGTATGAAAATGTAATGAGAGTATTGGCTAGTAATATTCGACCCAGTAGCTATGAGATTACTGTAGTCCCGTTAACTCTCACTTATCGTTCGCAACTAAAAAGAAAGTACACTGGTAGCCTGTTGCCGATAAGCTTTGTTTTCTCAGTACCAATAGATTCTACATCTAGAACTGCCTTCCAGAGAGTGTTTAGCACCCTATCACATGAGCAATACCATATACATCAGAAATTAGACATGAAAGACCTGCCAGTAGATAGGATTTCCAGTGAAACCCTAGCAGAGTTTGTTGCCAGTTGTGTGTCAAATATGATATTTTCAGAGGTGCTGGAATTAGGGAAGAATGTCCCTAGTATTGGTGACTATATTCGCAAGAACCCGACCCGGGAGGAATTACGAACTGCGATGGCAATAAATGCTGCTACCAAAGACTCTCTGCAGAATAACTTTGCTGGTAAGCTGGTAGTTCGGTACTTGTTCGACATCATGATGGAAAAACCCACCAAAGACCCTGATGAGTTTTCGACTGAACTTAATAAGCTTTGCCATGAATTCGGAGCCAACACACCAACTACATGGGAAGGCTTGCTGAACTTATATACCGCAACTAAGAGCTAACAATGGCCGCGGAGTAATGCAAAATAGGGTGCTGTCAACGCAATTCAGGAATGTCCCCTTTTCTGCAAAGCTAAAATGTCCCCTTTTTATGTACTCACCTGAGTTTCCTTGGTAATGTATGTGCTTGAGGTTGTTGGGGTTAGTGACCCAAGCCCTGGCTACTTACTGGACCACCCTTAGACGATCAATCTCTTTTTGACTCATTGAAAGAATCTCCTTTGTCATCTGCTCTCTCCATACCAAAAGAGGGCCCCTAGCTTTGGGTAAAGAGGACATTACAGCTTTGGGCTAACAAAAAGTCAAAATAGGCTTTCTTTTGCGTAAGTGTATTGTTATACTATGCGCCCCATTTGGGGTTCTCGCCTTTTTGTGGGGAGGTAACTGGAGAATTTATACCAGTGAATTAATGCACTTAAATAAGTGACGGGCCGGCCACAATGCTGGAGCAACCCGAAATCCGATGTAGCCGGCGCGTGGGCCGGAGTTATCGACAAGTACCTGGAATCCCTGGTAAGGGGTTCTTGGGCGCTTGACACTTTGTGCATATCACTGTAATATTTCCGCTCTTCGGCAGGCCGGTTTTGAATCGGGCTGTCGTTTGTTTTCTAAGGTTAGCAAATTTATGGCTACGATCAATCAATTAGTACGTAAACCGCGGAAGCCTAAGGCTTCCAAAAGCAATGTTCCGGCATTGGAGAGTTGCCCGCAACGGCGCGGTGTATGTACTCGTGTATATACAACTACACCAAAGAAGCCTAATTCGGCTTTGCGTAAGGTCGCGCGTGTGCGCTTGACCAATGGTTTTGAGGTTACCAGCTATATCGGTGGTGAAGGGCATAACCTGCAAGAGCACTCGGTGGTGCTGATCCGCGGTGGTAGGGTTAAAGATTTACCTGGTGTTCGCTACCATGTAGTGCGCGGCAGCCTGGATACCGCCGGGGTATCCGATCGTCGCCAGGGTCGTTCTAAATACGGCACTAAGCGTCCTAAAAAATAAATTGATAACGGTTAACAATAATGTCCAGAAAAGGTTCAAATTTTAAACGCGATATTCTCCCGGATCCTAAGTTCGGAAGCTTAACTATCGCACGCTTCATCAACATGGTGATGAAAGATGGCAAGAAGTCAGTTGCCGAACGCATAGTATATGGCGCTATCAGCACCATTGAAGAGCGTTCTAAAGGTGTTGAGCCTCTTGAGGTGGTTGACAAAGCGCTGGAGCACATCAGCCCGATGGTGGAAGTTAAATCCCGTCGTGTAGGTGGTGCAACTTATCAGGTGCCAATCGAAGTTCGTCCCAAGCGCCGCCAGACACTAGCTATGCGTTGGGCAATTGAAGCTGCGCGCAAGCGTGGTGAAAAGAATATGCCGGCTAAATTAGCTGGTGAACTGCTAGATGCCTTTGATCAGCGCGGCGCGGCTGTCAAGAAGCGCGAAGATACCCATCGGATGGCCGAAGCTAATAAAGCTTTCGCTCATTACCGCTGGTAACAGCAGTTTTATTGGAGATATAAAAGTGGCTCGCAAGACACCAATTGGCCAGTATCGCAATGTCGGCATTATGGCCCACATTGACGCTGGTAAGACTACCACTACAGAGCGGATCCTGTTCTATACTGGTGTGTCGCATAAAATTGGTGAGGTTCATGACGGCGCGGCTACTATGGATTGGATGGAGCAGGAGCAGGAACGAGGTATTACTATCACCTCTGCGGCTACCACTTGTTTCTGGAGCGGCATGGATAAGCAGTTCCCAGAGCATCGTATCAATATTATTGATACTCCAGGCCATGTTGATTTTACTATTGAAGTAGAGCGGTCTTTGCGCGTGCTTGATGGTGCGGTTGCAGTATTTTGTGCGGTCGGCGGGGTTGAGCCACAGTCTGAAACAGTTTGGCGTCAGGCTACTAGATATGAAGTGCCGCGGATGGCGTTCGTCAATAAGATGGATCGTACCGGTGCAGACTTCATGCGTGTGGTTGAGCAGGTTAGAAATCGGCTAGGCGCTAATGCAGTGCCTGTACAGCTACCCATAGGCGCCGAAGAAGATTTTACTGGTGTTGTTGATTTGATTCGCATGCAAGCGATCATCTGGGACAACGAAGACATGGGTGTTACCTACGAAGCCCAGGATATCCCGGCAGATTTGCTTGAGGAAGCCAAGGCTGCGCGCGAGTTTATGATAGAAGCTGCGGCCGAAGTTTCAGACAAGTTGATGGGAAGGTATCTTGAAGAAGGTACGCTCAGTGAAGATGAAATTCGTGCTGGTCTGCGTGCCGGCACTGTTAATAATAAGATTGTTCCGGTTTGCTGCGGTTCTGCATTCAAGAACAAAGGTGTACAGGCATTGCTTGATTATGTGATTGATTTCATGCCTGCACCAACTGATGTGAAAGCAATTGAAGGCGAGTTGGAAGATGGCGAAACTGGCTATCGGTCAGCTGATGACGAGGCACCATTCGCAGCCCTGGCTTTCAAGATTGCTACTGATCCTTTTGTAGGTACGCTGACTTTCTTCAGGGTTTACTCTGGTACCTTAAAGTCTGGCGATACGGTGTTTAACCCGATCAAGAGCAAAAAAGAACGCGTTGGTCGTATCTTGCAGATGCACTCCAATTCGCGTGAAGAAATTAAAGAAGTATTGGCGGGTGATATTGCCGCAGCCGTTGGTTTGAAAGATGTGACCACCGGTGAAACATTATGTGATCTTAGAGAAGTGATTACGCTTGAGCGGATGGAATTCCCTGAGCCTGTTATTGCAATTGCGGTTGAGCCTAAGACCCAGAGCGATCAGGAAAAAATGGGTATTGCACTGTCCAAGTTGGCTCAGGAAGATCCGTCTTTTCGGGTTAAAACTGATGAAGAAACTGGCCAAACTATTATTTCCGGTATGGGCGAATTGCATCTGGATATCATTGTTGACCGGATGCGGCGTGAATTTGATGTAGCAGCCAATGTGGGCAAACCACAGGTTGCTTACCGCGAAACTATCCGTAAGGCAGTAGAAGCGGAAGGCAAGTTTGTGCGTCAGTCTGGCGGTCGTGGTCAATATGGTCATGTACGCCTGAAGCTAGAGCCAAATGGTGAAGGCAATGGTTATGAATTTGTAAATGAAATCGTAGGTGGTGTGGTTCCAAGAGAATACATCAGTGCGGTTGATAAAGGCATTAAGCAGCAAATGGAAAACGGCGTGCTCGCCGGGTATCCAGTAGTTGATGTGAAGGTTACCTTATATGACGGGTCCTATCACGAAGTGGATTCCTCGGAAATGGCATTTAAAGTTGCCGGTTCCATGGGCTTCCGTAGTGGTGCAGCTGCGGCTAAACCAGCCTTGCTTGAGCCAATTATGAAAGTTGAAGTAGTTAGCCCTGAAGATTATATGGGCGATGTTATGGGCGATATTAATCGTCGTCGTGGAATCCTCCAGGGTATGGAAGATTCACCGACTGGCAAGGTAATTAACGCCAATGTGCCTTTATCTGAAATGTTTGGTTACGCCACTGATGTGCGTTCAATGTCTCAGGGCCGGGCTACATATTCGATGGAATTTAGTCACTATGCAGAAGCACCAAATAGCGTAGTGGAAGCAGTAACCAAAAGAACCACATAAAGTAATTGAGATTCGGAGACTAGCATGTCAAAAGAAAAGTTTGAACGTAATAAGCCCCATGTAAATGTGGGCACAATTGGCCACGTAGATCATGGTAAAACAACGCTGACAGCAGCGCTGACCAAGGTATGTGCTGAAGCCCGTGGCGGTGAATTCAAGGCCTATGATCAGATTGATAATGCGCCAGAAGAGCGCGCCCGTGGTATTACTATTGCTACCGCGCACGTTGAATACGAAACTGAAAATCGTCATTACGCGCATGTAGATTGCCCGGGTCATGCTGATTATGTGAAAAACATGATTACTGGTGCGGCGCAGATGGATGGCGCAATTTTAGTATGTTCAGCTGCTGATGGCCCAATGCCACAGACCCGCGAGCATATCTTATTGGCCCGCCAGGTAGGTGTGCCGTATATTTTGGTATATATGAATAAAGCCGATATGGTAGACGATGAAGAGTTATTAGAACTGGTAGAGATGGAAATTCGTGAATTACTGTCTGACTATGATTTCCCTGGAGATGATACTCCGGTAGTAATTGGTTCTGCACTCAAGGCGCTGGAAGGCGATGAGTCTGACATTGGTGTGCCGTCTATTCTTAAGTTGTTAGAGGAGATGGATTCGTATATCCCTCAGCCAGAGCGTGATACTGACAAGCCATTTTTGCTACCAATTGAAGATGTATTCTCAATCTCAGGTCGCGGTACAGTAGTAACCGGCCGGATCGAGCGTGGCATTGTTAAGGTTGGCGAAGAAATTGAAGTTGTAGGAATTAAAGACACCACCAAGACTACCTGTACTGGTGTTGAGATGTTCCGTAAGTTGCTGGATGAAGGTCGTGCTGGCGATAATGTAGGCGTATTGCTACGCGGAATCAAGCGCGAAGATGTAGAGCGTGGTCAGGTGCTGGCACATACTGGCAGTATTAACCCGCATACAACTTTTGAAGCTGAAGTGTATATTTTGTCGAAAGATGAAGGCGGCAGACACACTCCGTTCTTCAAGGGTTATCGCCCGCAGTTTTATTTCCGTACCACTGATATTACCGGTGCGGTAGAGTTGCCAGAAGGTGTTGAGATGGTAATGCCTGGTGATAACATCCAGATGAAGGTTGAGTTGATCAACCCCATTGCAATGGAAGAAGGTCT
>JAJRYF010000095.1 GCA_024275935.1 Gammaproteobacteria bacterium
AAAAATATAAGTAGGAGCATTCTAATGAAAACCCCCGTTCGTATTGCTATTACCGGTGCTGCCGGTCAAATCGGTTACCAACTTTGTTTCCGCATCGCATCAGGCGATATGCTGGGCGCAGATCAACCGGTTATTTTGCAGTTATTGGAAATCACCCCGGCGCTGGGCGCACTCGAAGGGGTGGCTATGGAGCTGGAAGATGCCGCTTTCCCATTATTGCAGGGTGTGGTTACTACTGACGATGCCAATATTGCTTTTAAAGATACCGACTACGCTTTACTGGTTGGCGCCCGTCCTCGGGGGCCGGGTATGGAACGGGCCGATCTGCTTTCTGCCAATGGCGCAATTTTTGGGCCGCAGGGCAGGGCGATGAATACGCATTCCAGCCGCGATATTAAAGTGCTGGTGGTGGGTAATCCTGCCAATACCAATGCACTGATTGCGCGTGCTGCAGCGCCGGATTTGAATCCGCGTAATTTTACTGCCATGACCCGCTTGGATCACAACCGTTCGCTGGCGCAATTAGCCAGCAAAACCGGTAGCCATAGCAGTACTATTTCTAAAATGACTGTTTGGGGCAATCATTCATCCACACAATATCCAGATATCAGCAATGTGGCTATCAACGGGGCCGCCATTGATGTGGATAACGATTGGTATGAAAACACCTTTATTCCTGATGTGCAACAGCGTGGCGCGGCGATTATTAAGGCGCGTGGAGCATCCTCGGCAGCTTCTGCGGCCTCGGCAGCTATCGACCATATGCGTAGTTGGGCATTAGGCACAGCCGCTGGCGACTGGGTTTCTATGGCAGTACCATCCGATGGTAGTTATGGCATAGCCCCCGGGGTTATTTATTCATACCCTTGTGTATGCAAAGATGGCGAATATGAAATTGTACAGGGTTTAGAGATTTCAGATTTCAGTCGTGCCCGTATGGATGCTACCGACCGCGAACTGCGCGAAGAAGCCGAAGCTGTTAAAGATTTACTGTGAGTGCGGGGCTAAAATTTCGTCAGGCAGTTGCCGCACACGCACCCTTGCAGGTGGTAGGCACAATTAATGCCTATACCGCAAGAATGGCCGAACGCGCCGGGCATAAAGCAATATACCTTTCCGGCGGTGGCGTGGCTGCTAACTCATTGGGGATGCCGGACTTGGGTATTTCCACTCTGGAAGATGTGCTAATAGATATCCGCCGGATTACCGATGTTTGTGATTTGCCGTTGCTGGTAGATGTAGACACCGGCTTTGGCGGCGCCTTCAATATTGCTCGTACTGTACGCTCATTAGTAAAAGCGGGCGCAGCGGCATTGCACATTGAAGATCAGGTGGCGCAAAAACGCTGCGGTCATCGCCCGGGGAAAGAAATAGTTAGCAAAGCCGAAATGGTAGATCGGATAAAATCTGCGGTGGACGCTCGCACCGATGAGAATTTTGTCATCATGGCGCGTACCGATGCGCTGGCAGTTGAAGGTTTGGATGCTGCAATTGAACGCTCGGTTGCCTGTGTAGAAGCTGGCGCTGATATGATTTTTCCAGAAGCTATGCTTGAGCTGGACGATTACCGCAAGTTTCGGCAAGCAGTAAATGTTCCAATTCTTGCCAATATCACTGAATTTGGCCATACACCATTGTTTTCTACCCCAGAGTTAGGTGAAGTTGGTGTGGATATGGTCTTATATTGCTGCGGTGCCTATCGGGCAATGAATAAAGCGGCAATGGATGTATATCAAGCTTTAATAAAAGACGGACACCAGCGCAATGTGCTGGAAACAATGCAAAGCCGGGAAGAGTTATATGATTATCTTGGCTACCACGAATACGAGCAAAAACTAGATCATCTTTTTGCTCAGCAGAATAAAGAGAATACATAATTATGAGTGATACAAAATCAACCGGACTCCGGGGCCAGTCAGCTGGCGCAACATCCATTTGTACAGTTGGCGCCGAAGGCAACAGCTTGCGCTATCGTGGTTATGCAGTTGATGATCTGGCAGAAAATTCCAGCTTCTACGAAACCGCATACTTAATCTGGCACGGAGAATTACCCAACCAGCAACAACTGGATCAATTTACTGCCAACAGTATAAGTCAGCGCGGTTTGCCCCAGTCTTTAAAAGAAGTGCTAGAGCGTATCCCAGCAGAGGCACATCCAATGGATGTGTTGCGGACTGGCTGTTCTTTTCTCGGCAATATTGAGCCAGAAACCGACTTCGGGAAGCAGCAACAAGTAGCAGAACGGATGTTAGCCGCATTTCCGTCAATCATTTGCTACTGGTATCGCTACTCTCACGATGGAGTAAGAATTGATACCCAAACCGATGATGATTCTATCGGTGGGCATTTCCTAAATATGCTGCATGGCAAAAAACCCTCAGAGCTACACGCCAGAGTGATGGATGTGTCGCTGGTGTTATATGCTGAGCATGAATTTAACGCCTCAACATTCACTGGCAGAGTGGTAGCGTCAACTCTTTCTGATTTGTATTCAGTTGTTACCGCAGCTATCGGCGCATTGCGAGGCCCCTTGCATGGCGGTGCAAATGAAGAAGCCATGGCGCTGATTGAAACATTGAGTTCAGTAGAGCAAGCCGAGCAGGAAATCAAGCGTAAATTAGCGGCCCGTGAAATCATCATGGGTTTTGGCCATGCCGTTTACAAAAAGCGTGACCCCCGTAATGGCATTATTAAATCTTGGTCAAAGAAATTAGCAGAAGAAGCTGGCGATAATGTTTTATACGCTGTTTCAGAAACGGTAGAGAGAGTGATGCAAGAAGAAAAAGGTATGTTTGCTAATGCCGACTTCTTCCACGCCTCCGCTTATCATTTTATGGGCATACCAACCCGTTTGTTTACGCCGATATTTGTAATGTCGCGCATTACAGGCTGGACTGCGCATGCATTTGAGCAACGCTCAAATAATCGTATTATTCGCCCAACCGCCGATTACATCGGCCCTGCAGATAGAAGCGTTAATAATATAGAGGAACGGAATTAAATCATGTCACAAATTGGAACCCGCAGTACCGAGCGCCCTGATTATGATCAGGTATTTGTTGATATCGCCGATTATGTTTGCGATTATGAAGTTACTTCAAACGAGGCTTGGAAAACTGCCCGCTACTGCTTGATGGATTCGCTCGCTTGCGCAGTACTGGCAATGGACTTTCCAGAATGCACAAAACTACTTGGCCCGATAGTTCCTGGTGCTACTTTGCACAATGGTGCCAAAGTTCCCGCCACTGATTGGCAGTTAGATCCAGCCCAGGCTGCATTTAATATAGGTATGTTAATTCGTTATTTGGATTTCAACGATACCTGGCTGGCAGCAGAATGGGGTCATCCATCCGATAACCTCGGCGCAATTTTGGCGGTGGCCGATTATATTTCCCGCCGCAATATCGCCAATGGCGATGCCCCGCTGACCATGCGTGAGGTCTTGGAAGCAATGATTAAGGCACACGAAATTCAAGGGGTGCTGGCACTGGAAAACAGCTTCAATAAAGTTGGCTTGGATCATGTGATATTAGTACGGATAGCTTCAACCGCAGTTACCACTAGAATGCTGGGCGGTAGTCGGGATGATGTTATTAATGCAGTCTCGAATGCTTTTGTTGATGGTGGGGCTTTACGCACTTATCGCCACGCGCCCAATACCGGTTCGCGTAAATCCTGGGCGGCAGGTGATGCTTGTCGGCGTGCGGTTACTCTGGCACTGATGGCAGTAAAGGGCGAAATGGGTTATCCATCTGCCTTGAGCGCAGATGTATGGGGCTTTTATGCAGTATTGTTTAAAGGTAAAAAGTTTGAGTTCCAGCGCGGCTATGAAGCTTATGTAATGGAGAATGTACTCTTCAAAATTTCCTTTCCGGCAGAGTTCCATGCCCAAACTGCAGTTGAGTGTGCCTTAAAGCTACATCCTGAAGTTAAAGACCGGTTAGATGAAATTGAAAAGATCACTCTGGAGACCCAGGAAGCTGGAGCTCGGATTATTGACAAGCAAGGGCCGTTGGCAAACTTTGCCGACCGGGATCACTGTTTGCAGTATATGGTGGCAGCGCCGCTTATATTTGGTGAGTTAACTGCCAGCAGTTATAACGATGATGTCGCCGCCGACCCCCGGGTAGATGCCTTGCGGGAAAAAATGGTGGTTAGCGAGAACCCGCAGTTCACTAAAGAATATTTCGACCCGGAAAAGCGCGCCATCGGCAACGCTATCCAAGTTTTTTATAAAGATGGTAGTAGCAGTGAAAGAATCCACATTGATTACCCAATTGGCCATCGGCGGCGCAGAGAAGAGGGTATGCCAGTGCTGGAAGCCAAATTCAGGTCAGCTCTGGCAGGTTTTTACTCCAGCCGTAAGGCCGCCGCTATTGAAGCCGCTTTTGCAGACGATAATGTGCTTGATTATATGTTGGTAAATAGATTCTCTGATTTGTGGTAGCGTTGAGCAGTTGATTGGGGTGGGATAAAGTTGGTGTTAAAAGTAAATAAGTTGTTGCAGGCATTGCTCTAATAGCTTAGTCTAACAGAGGATTCGTTTTTTTAGGAAGTGCGGCTAATGCTCTGGACGAGCGTTGTTTTTTGGTTTAATGACATTTTGTCATTCCAATAAGGAAAGTTTTGGTAATGGTTACTATTAGCTGCATTAAGGGTATGTAGCTGATAATAAATAAGTTATAAGAAGTTTGTAAGTATAAGTTAAAGTGGTTTACAATTATTTGGGTGCGGAATATCCGGCCCGCTAGGGAGTTAAGTGTTATGGGGAGTTTCACTATTCGGCCTGTATCTTGGGCGCGTTTTTTTTCTATTCAAAAATTAATTTGTGTTTTGATTCCTACTATTTTGGTGACAGTTGCCGCGGGCAATTTATCTGCCGGGATACCTGCCACTAAGGTTATTGGTCAAGCGCCGTTAGCGCCTGTTGTAGCACCGATAGCCACTGATGATGAAGAGCTCAAGAGAATTCTTGAAAAAGTAAAAGATTCGCTGCGAGAAAATCTCAGAACCATTCAGTTTATAAGAAACCAGGGACAATGGCCGCAAGATGTGCTCTATGTGGGCAAATCTTTGACTGGCATGGTGCTGGTTAAAAGCGACCGTTTAAGTTTTATTACCCCTCGCGGTAACAAAAGCGAAGATACTCATGGAATGCAATACTGGGAACTTGCTTTTGACGGCTCCCCCGGCAGTACCGGTATTGTAGAAGGTGAGGCATATACGACCAGTTTTAGTTATTTCCGCGGTGAAGATACAACTGCTGGAGTAAAAGCCCTACATGATATTACCCTAAAGAATGTATATGCAGGCATCGACCTGCGCCTGTATGGCCGTGAAGATGGCCGTCTTGAGTTTGACTGGATTATCGCCCCTGGCGTTGATTATAAGCAAATTAAACTACGCGCAGATGGCCACGATGGCATTAGCTTAAATGCAAAAGATAACCTGTCTATTGCGCTATTTAATGGCGCGTTAGCTTTGGATATACCGGAAAGCTATCAGGTTGATGCCAATGGCAAGCTTCCAGTCGAAGTTAACTTCGATTTATCAACTGATAACCTAATTGCCTACCATGTTAAAGGCGAAATCAATCCTGATCTGCCACTGATTATTGACCCAGTGCTTGAGTGGGGTAACTGGATGGATGGCCAAGATGCAGGCCCGGGGAATTCCGGCTTCGATGAATACCTATTTGCGATAACAGTTCACCCCACCACTAAAGAAGTTTATGCTGCCGGTGCTACGGATGAGACTATCCCAATGAGCAATGCCGCAGACTATATGGGTTTTGTTCGTGGTGGTGGTACCACAGCCGACGGTGTTGTCTACCCTGGCGTTGTTCCATACGACTCTACCAAAGCTGCTAGTGCAGATGCAATTATTTATGTATTTTCTGCCAACGGCGAGGAAGTGGTTAGAGCAACTCATTTCGGTGGTAATGGCAGGGACCAGGCTTATGAAATTAAATTAGGGCCGAATGGTGATGTCTGGATTGCTGGTACTACCGGATCAACGAATTTACCCATGATGAATGCACTTGATACTACCAGAAATGGTAGCTATGATGGTTTTGTTGCAGTTTTTGATCCTGACTTAACTACGCTTAAATATTCCACCTATATTGGTAGCTCCAGTGGTGGTGAAGGTGCCTCCGGATCAGCCCCTCGGCACGATGAAGACATTGTTTCATTGCAGATTATTGGCGATGAAGAATTCTGGATGATGGGTAACTTTGGTGACCCACTTGAGCCTGCTTCTACCCTTGGCGGCCCACCCAACTCTGGTATTGGCTTTATCGGTGGCGCTGGTGCTGACACCACATACGGCGGTGATTCTTCGGATATATACATAGGTCACTTTACTTCTTACAGCACCCTGGTCTACGGCACCTATGTAGGTGGTAACGAGCGTGATCAGGCCGACCAAATGATTGTTCTGAATGATGGTAGGGTGGCGTTTGTAGGTTATACCACATCTTCTCAGGCAAGCTTTCCGGCGCTAGTTAACGATTTAGGTACAATTAACGGCGTAGTGACTCCTCCTGTCGCTGGCGATGAAGATGCCATTGTGGGAGTAATTGACCCGGCAACTGGTGGCTTTTCGATGTTAAGCCGCTTTGTAGGCAATGACGATGATCGCTTTGTAGGAATCTCACAATCCGGTGCAGCTCAGAACTATTCTATTTTCGTAACCGGCTATACCAGCTCTACAGATTTCTCATTAGACTCTAATACTGTAACTGCACATACACCTTTCCAGGCCGCCAATGCAGGCGCCGAGGATATCATTATTGGGCGTTTCTTTGCCGATGGTACTGCCGCTGGCGGGGAGTGGATTGCTACTTATCTGGGTGGGCGTTTTAGGGATCTTGGTAATGCAGTAACCCAGTATTTCGGTGGGGCGTTTATTTACGGCACATCAAATTCATCTAATAGCGGTGGACCTGGGACAGGGGCATTTCCGACCCAGAATTTTGGCCCAGCAGGTACTTTTTTCCATAGCGAATATACTCCTGGCACAACCGGTAATGAAGCTGATTCAGGTACAGATTTGAGCAAAACCGATATCGTCTTCGCAGCTTTAAATAACACCCTTGATACGCAGTTATTTGGCACCTACCTGGGTGGTGACAAGAAAGATTACCTGGGCAGAACTGGCGCAGCCCGTGGTGCCAACCATATTTTTACCGATGATCTTGCGTTATATCTGGCCACCACAATGCATACGGGTCATTTTGGACTAACTGGCAGCGACTCTCATACGCATCCGCTTATCGGGCGTGATGGGGTGCATAGAGCTGACTTTGTGGGTGGTGAGGTACCAATATTTGATGGTTTTAAGAGTACCCAATCGGGAACCGGCAATGATACCCATGTGGTGCTTAAAGTCACTATCAGTTTTATCGGCGATTTCGTCTGGTTTGACACCAACAACAACGGTATTCAGGATCCAGGTGAGCCACCCATTCCAGGAGTAGAGGTTTGTGCCTTCGATAACGCGGGTGTAGCCGTACCAGAACTGGCATTTGGCGGCGGTGTTACCGGTAACCAGCTCTGTGCAACTACAGATTCTAGTGGTATTTATTCTTTCTCATCGGATGATGGATTGGTTCGAGGGGATACTTACGAGCTTAGAATTGATCTGTCACAAATGGTCGACCTAAATGGCGATGCAGTTGATGATGTTCCTTTAAGTAGCTTATTGCTAAGTGATGCGAATGTAAACCAGATTACACCGGGTGATGCCGCTGATCAGATTGATTCTGATGCAGGTCTAGATCTTGGTGGCACTTACGCCACTGTTACTTTGGTAATGCCAAATGAAGGCTTCCATACCGAACTGGCTGATTATGGTTTTGTGACTGGTAATGTCACCCATACCAAAACGGTTAGCTCCCCCCCAGCGATGACTGGCAACTATAATCAATATTCAATCTCCTACGACATAGAAGTTTCAAATACGGCAGTTAGCAATACCAATGGTAGTGGTGCTACCGGGGTATACGACCTTGATGACATTCTGGCTATCGACATGAATCTGGGTATTATCGGTACGCCACAGGTGGTCTATTCGCAGACCGGAGGCAACACCCAGGGCGGTACCTTGCAGGCTTTCCCGGCGATCGTTCAAGGCGAGCAGATCCTGCCGGGCACCACAGAAACATGGACCGTCACCCTAATCTACAGCCTGCCTTCGCCGGATACTACGGACGCGGACTCGCGTGATTGCGATACTACTACCGGTGACCCAACCTTTACCGGTTTGCGCAATATCGGTGTTTTGACTACCACCGCAGGTGCGGTAATGGCAGAGGTTTGTGTTCCTGTACCCTACGCGGAACTAATTATCGTTAAAACTACCGTCGCCCCGAGTGGCGATGGTAGTTTTGACTTCGCGCTTAACTTTACCAACTCCGGTGACCAGGTATTCAATATAGCTACTACTGGCGGAACCGGATCAACTTCGGTAACCGGACTAGCTCCTGGAGTCTATGATCTTTCTGAAACCGTGCCAGCCAACTGGGCATTGGTCAGTAGTTCCTGTGATGATGGCAGCACCTTGCCGAATGTGGATGTGGGGCTGGATGAGGTGGTTACTTGTACTTTCACCAACACTAATCAAGGCACCTTGATTATTCGTAAACAGACCATTCCGGATTCTGATCCACAGAATTTCAGCTTTAGCGGCAATATTGCAGAACTAACGGGTAGTCTTACCGATTATGACCTTGCCAACGACCAACTTAGCGCGACAATTCCAACCGGTCAGGGGGCAATATTTACTACGGAAACAGTACCCTCCGGCTGGATACTCACGGACATATCTTGTACCGGTCAGGTTAATTCCGGTATTCAGTTTAATGGTAGCCCGACTTTTGCTCCTGGTGATACATCCGTTGCTGCAGATCTGGCACCGGGTGAAACAGTAATTTGTACCTTCACCAACACCAGAGAGCCAACCCTGGCACTGGTGAAACAGGTTGATAACACCAATGGTGGTACCGCGGTAGCGACCGACTGGACCCTGAACGCGACGGGTCCGACACCGCTTTCCGGAGCGGGTGGCGTGACCGCAACCCCTGTACAGGCCGGGGTCTATACCCTTTCTGAAACCACCGGTCCGGCAAGTTACACCGCCGGTAACTGGGCTTGTACAGCAGGTACGCTTAATGGCGAT
>JAJRYF010000007.1 GCA_024275935.1 Gammaproteobacteria bacterium
ATTTTCTAGTGGTGTTTTCAGTGAAACAATATTATTATCTTTCATGTGGTGTATCTCCTGTTGGTTGTTGATCGTTCAAAATCAATCAACAGGATACACCGCTTTTTAATTTAGCTCATACACCAGAAATCATCATAGCTCGAGTACACATACAGATTAGTTGAACGCTTTAGATACTCAGATCAGCGGTACACTGTGGCGGTAGTGATACCCGTATTTACTAAGTACACATTTGAAGATCTTATGCAACAGGTCTTCAAGCACCTCTCCCATGAACAATATCATGTTTATCAGGAGCTTGACCAGAAGCAAATAAAATTTGACCCTGTGTCGAGAGAAGTTTTTGCTTATTTCTATTCGAACTGCCTCTTGAATGAGGTCTTTGGTAGGATTCCAGATCCGAAAACAAATTTTGAGTAAGTAAACTCATATTCACTTGAAGAAGTTTCGAGTAGGGAATTTCAAGAGTCCTTAGTATCGATATCTGCTGGCAGTAGCTTGGCAAAAAGTAGTGTGGTTGCCCAACTTGTTTTGAGATTCTTATTTGAGAGTGTTATGGCTATCGACTCCAAAACAAAATCTCAATTTAGTGCCGACATGCGGTTGTTTTGCAGGAAAGTCTCATCAACTGCACCAAACAGCTGGATAGAATTGATTGAATCGGGTTGAAAATGTACTAGCTCCAGGTCGTAGGCATACAGAGCCGGATTTTGAGCTATGTTAAAATGCCTTGTGGTTAATTACACCGAGATAATCATGGAGCCTAGTAGTGAATTACTTTATTACTGTCCCGTTAACTTTGCTCACTTCTGGCAATAAGTAAGTGGCGTGTGCTACTTTTTGTCACCGGACGCATGAACTCTGGGTGCCCGCCTGAGACACGCCGTAAACCCATCCATGGGGGCTCTTCACCCGCATCTCTGCGGGTGGAGGTCTCAGACGAGCACCCAGAATTCATGTTTGAATAGTTACCGGGGGAACAATGATTCTACTTCTGGAAAAGTAAGCCGAAATTCCACTCCTGGTTTTTTGTTAACCACATCTATTTGCCCACCCATTGCCTGGGTCATTTGGTGAACCAGCGCCAAGCCTATGCCCGTACCAACTGTTTCTCTAGTGACCTCGTTTTCGCTACGGTAGAAGAGTTTGAAAATTAGTTTCATTTGGTCTTTTTTAATTCCAGGGCCGTAATCTCTGATACTAAATAAGATTTTGTTGCTTTGTAGTTGGTGGCAACTTATATCGATGGTTTTGTTCTCTGCCTCTGCGGAGAATTTGATTGCGTTGTCTACCAGGTTCAGGATGATCTGGGTAAACCAGTCTACATCTATATCCAACTCTCCAATTGCGGTGCAGTGCAGGTTTAGTTTGAAACCGGCACGCTCAATTTGTGAGCTTACTTTTGACTCTAGCAGTGCTGTTAATTCGCTTATGCTGTTGCGGCTGAGCTGTGCCTGTTGCTCCTGGCGCGACATTCGTGCCAGTTGCAGGATATTATTAATTAGCCGGGACAGGCGTTCACTCTCATCAAATATATAATTGTAGTATTCGTTTTTCTTGTCGTCACTTGCCCAGCCTTGTTTAAGTATTTCGCCGTACATGCGAATTGAAGTGAGCGGGGTTTTAAGTTCGTGGCTTACTGCTGAAACAAAATCTTGTTGCTGTCTGGCAATCAGGATTTGTCGGGCTGCCAACCGGTACATTAGATAAAAGCCGGCGGTTAATACCAGGATAAGAATCACGGATTGGAGTATCACAACTTTTACCCCTGGGCCTGGTGGTAAGTTGTTGATGGTAAATAGTAGTTCTAACTCCGCAAAGGGTTCCCCCAGGCGAGTTTGATAGAGTATTTGATCCTTGAATTCACTGGGATTGCGATTTTCAGGAAGATAGCCTCTGGCGGCCTGACCGTTATAGACTGATATTGTCTCACCCCGGTAGGCAAGCAGCAGATTACTGCTACTGGATAAACCAGTTTGCTGGAAGGTGGAATTGACTACACTATTGAGAAATGCCGTGGGTTCAATTATTAGCCCCTGAATTATTCTTTGGCCATTGCGCCAGACTTTTCGGAATAGCACGAAGTGGCCGCTATCAAGGCGGCTAAATACCAGTGGGTCAATTTCACTCTCGAAGGTGCGTACTGTTAGTTGCTGTTGTCTTGGTGTGTTGACCATGCTCGCTGACTCAGTCGTCGCTGGTTTGGCTTGCCGGAGTTCTTCACTATCGGCAACTTCTTGAACTGAATCAATAACTGGTAGTGAGCTGATCTCTTTGCGGGTTTTGCTGATGGCAATGTTGGTTCTGGCAGGTTTTTCTGCTGCAGGCGGAGGCGCCGCGCTCTGCCCGAGGGTTTTGGAAGAGCTGCCGATTTCTTTTGGACTACTTTGCTCTAGCTGATCAAATGCTGCCTGTGATTTTTTAGACTTGTCTTTCTTTGCTTTTTTGCGGCTGGTAGTTAGTGATTCTGCGGTGCTAACTGCATCGCTCTCTACTAGTGCCGCTGGGCTTAATGCCTCGCTCTCTCTATTGCGGTCAGTAAAACTTTCTTCTTTTTCCTCAACTAGTCGCTCAGCGGTATGGCCGGTAGGTTCATCAAGTAACTGATTTTGGTTCAGAATCTGATAAATTTGCTGCTGTAAAGTTTTCCGGTTGAGCAATTCAGCCTCAGATATTCCGTAAGCGCCTATATTAGCTAAATCTGCTGGTATCAACGGGGTGGAGAACTCGCCAGCTGGGTCTACTTGGAAATAGCCGATAAGGCCGGGAATGCTGGTAGCAACAGGGAATTCCGAGATTGGTGAGCGTTGCAAAAAGTTAGCCTTGGGTTCACCAGCTACATTCAGGAAAACATAATCGGTAAAAGGGCGAGCTTGTTCGGTATTTATGATTGCTGCAAAGCGTAGCTCGATTCGTTCAGTTAATTCTGCCGCCAGTAGTCGTTGTTGATGGAATGCCTCCCATTTGAGCTGGCTATAGGTATGTTGAATCAGCAGGGCTGCCGGGATGGCTATAGCCAGAAAGAACAGTACTAACCAAAGCCGCAAATGGCGCATACTTATAATGGAAAACATTTTGGACTTTGGGCTTGTCATTGACTTTTAGTCTGGTGGCTATGCATAAGCCGATAGCCAGCGCCACGAATTGTTACCAGAAAGCGAGGCTTGGCCGGTTCGGGCTCAAGTTTGCGCCTGAGCTTGGCTATATGGATATCTACAGTTCGGGTTTCCAGTTCAATGTTATTGGCGTAACCCCAAACCTTATGTAGCAGCTCATCACGGCTAACCGGGCGTTCACTATGGCTATGCAAATAACGCAATAGATTTATTTCTCTGCGGGTGAAGTTTATAGACTCGGCTTCATTCTGCCCACTAAGATTCAGGCAGTTGATCTCGACTGATTTTCCCAGGTAAATAAATTCTAGTTGGTCTTCAACTGCCTGAGTCCGGCGTAATACTGCCTGTATTCTCAACAATAATTGGGCTATAGAAAAGGGCTTGCTAACATAATCATCAGCGCCCAGAGCCAAGCCCTGAATAATATCTTCATCCATATTTTTGGCTGTCAGCATGATAATTGCCAAGTCACTATCTTGTTGCCGAATTTTATCGCAAACCTCAAAGCCGTTAATTTCCGGCAGCATGACATCCAGCAGTACTAGGTCAAATTGCCCCGTGCGCGCCATTGCCAGCCCTGCAGTACCAGTGGCGGCTTCCTCAACGGCATAGCCGTGGTAAACCAGCACATCTACCAGTCCGGTTCTGATGGCAGCTTCATCTTCAACAATAAGTATTTTTGATTTCACTGCTGTCCCGTTGACTTTGTGCATTGCTGACTATAATCCTTACTACATAAGTGGCGCGTGCTACTTTTTAGCACCGGGAGTATGAATTCTGTGTGCCCACCTGAGACACGCCGTAAACCCATCCATGGGGGCTCTTCACCCGCATCCCTGCGGGTGGAGGTCTCAGGCGAGCACCCAAAATTCATACTTGAACAGTTAACGGGGAAATAGTATTTTGATTTGTTCGTCATAGGCGCTTATCTAATTAGAGCTTTCCAAAATATTACCTTATGTTGGCAACCCTTGCGTACTTGTTTTGTAAAACTTATGTAAAAACATTGGCGCGGGTTTTACCAAAACCTGCCTATTCAATAGCCGTCCTCAAATTTAGACTTTACGCGTAAATTGCATATTCATCACATAAGGAAAAACACATGGCTTTAATCAATCGTATCACAAAACTTTTTCAGGCTGATATGCATGCAGTACTGGATCATATTGAAGAACCCGAGCTGTTACTTAAACAAGCGATAAGAGAGATGCGCGAAGATCTATTAAAAGATGAGCAGCAGATCAGTAATATCGAAGCGGAGCAGGTAAAGATAATCGCAACGGAAGCCAAATTAAAGAAATTTATGGCTGGAGTAAAACAAGAGCTAGATCTGTGCTTCGAGTCAAAAAAACATGAGCTTGCTCGCTCCCTTATAAAGCGTCGCTTGGAAACTGAACGCTTCTGCGAGCAGCTTGCCGATAAACGCAAAGGCATGCAGCAGAGGCTGGTGGAGTTAAAAGTTAGGTATGAAGAAAACTTTATGCAACTGGAAAGTATGCAGCAGAAGGCCGACTTGTTGATTGCAGAAGTTGCCCCTGGGTCTGAGGGTATTTATCGAAGTTGGGAAATGCCTCAAACCACAGTTAGTGCTGATGATATAGAAATTGCGTTTCTTAATGAACAGCAGCGGAGGGCATAAGATGAAAACTGCAAGTTTTAATGAAGGCTTACTGGTTGCGTTTATTAGTAGTCTGGCAGGCACAGTTATTTATTACCTGCTATCTGCATTTGTAGCCGATAGCTACCTTTTTAGGTTGTTAATTAGCATGGGCAGCTTTGCTTATGTTTTGTACTTGCTTAGCCGCAGCCAAACACCTGTTGGGCGGGTTAGCACCATGGTCGCCTGGGTGCTTGTTTCATCTGTACTGTGGTTTTACTGGCCACCGGCTGCTGTATTTATCCTGGTAAATGTTTCTATCATTTGGCTGGTTCGCTCATTGTATTTCTACTCCAGTGTGGTTTCGGCCTTAGCAGATCTGGGGTTGAACCTGCTGAGCATTGCTGCCGCTTACTGGGCTGCCCAGCAGACCGGTAGTTTGTTCTTGAGCATTTGGTGTTTCTTTTTAACCCAGGCAATGTTTGTGGCTATTCCCAAGAATTTGTTGGCCACTAATAAACCCAAACTTCCAGCTGATGATCGTTTTCGTAGTGCGCATCGGGCCGCACAATCAGCTCTAACCAAACTATCAACTCGGTCATAAGACTGTTAAGGAGCCCCTGCTTCACTCAGAATGGATCAGAGGCTCCCCAAAGGAGAAGTAAAATGAAAGCTAAAATTACCGCACTTATAATTCTGACTATTACCGCTGTAACAGTTATTGCATTCCCGCATGTACGCGCGGCAAATAACCAGACTCTGCCTACACCAATCCCGCTTGCTCCAGGTAGTTTACTGACACAAAAACCAAAGATTGAAGTTGTGTTTGTGCTCGATACTACTGGCAGTATGAGCGGCTTGATTCAGGCAGCTAAGGAAAAAATTTGGTCTATAGCCAGCAGTATGGCATCTGCGCAAAATTCACCGGAAATCAAAATAGGCTTGGTAGCCTACAGGGATCGAGGTGATGCCTATGTAACCAAAGTGCTGGATTTATCCAGTGACCTCGACAGTATGTATGCAGCTTTAATGGACTATAAAGCTGATGGTGGTGGTGATGGTCCTGAGAGTGTAAATCAGGCGCTCTATGATGCCATCCACAAAATCTCCTGGAGCCAGGATAAGCAAACTTATCGGGTGGTGTTTCTGGTAGGCGATGCGCCCGCACATATGGATTACCAGGATGATGTTAAATACCCGGAAACCCTGGCTATTGCATTGCAAAAAGGAATCAAAGTTAATGCTATCCAAAGTGGTCATGGCGGGGGTACTATGGCGCATTGGAAGCAGATAGCCAGTTTAGGTTCTGGTGTCTATTTTCAGGTTGAAGATAGTGGTAATGCCATCGCTATCAGCACCCCGTATGACCAGCAACTAGCCGTTTTATCCAGCCAGCTGGATGCGACCAAAATGTATTTCGGTAATCGCGAAGAAAAGCGGAAACAGCAAAGTAAATTAGCTGCCAGCGCTAAACTGCGTGAGAGCTCTTCACCTGAGGCCCAGGCCAGGCGGGTTACATTCAATACCTCCAAAAGTGGTAAGCAAAACTTCCTAGGCGAAGGTGAGTTGGTTGAAGCGATCACCAGTGGCAGCATGGATCTGGCTGATATAGAAATAGATCAATTACCGGCACCGTTGCAAGCAATGAAACCGGCAGAGCAATTAGCGGCTATTGAGAAGCAGGACAAGGCCAGGAAAAAGTTAAAACAGGAGATTCGCCAATTAACTGAGGAGCGCGCTGATTATCTGAAAAAAGAAGTCACTAAGCTAGGTGATAGCAAGGACTCTCTGGATGATCAAATATATAAGGCGGTTCGTTCTCAAGCTGCGGAGAAAGGTTTGGTTTATGCAGATGAATCACCCAGTTACTAATAAACTAAAAACCCGGCTATTGCCGGGTTTTTAACCTGGCGGCGGTTGCTGCATCAGCCGTGCGCGGGTGGTAAATGCTCGACCATTACGGGAAGCTTCCAACTCTAATACTGTACCTGGTGGGGTTTGAGAAATGTCCAGTAAGAATTGCCGCCAATTGCTGACTGATTTGCCAGCAGCACTCAGAATAATATCACCCTGGCGCAGACCCGCTTGCCAGGCGGGGCCATCTGGGTATATCCGGCTCAACATAATGCCGTCGGGTCGGGCAATGGAGCCATCTCCCAAATTGCCGAAAGGTAGCACACTAAACTCTGCGCCTATCCAGCCACGGCGGACATCGCCGTAGTCGATGATTTGCCCCATCACATCTTTAACCAGAGCAAAGGGAATGGCAAAGCTGATCGACTGAGCGCCGGTATAGCGTGACAGGGCAGCAGTGTTGATGCCGATTATTTCGCCGCTAGCGTTGATTAGTGCGCCGCCACTGTTACCAGTATTAATCGCGGCATCGGTCTGGATGAAGTCCTGGAGTATCGGGCCACTGACTTGGTCGCGACCTAAAGCGGAGATAATTCCCTGGGTTACCGTATGGCTTAAGCCTACTGCATTGCCGATGGCCAGTACAATATCACCAACCCGTAGAGAGTCAGCGGCGGCTGTAGTTGCAACTGGTAAATCTTGCAGGTCTACTTTGAGAACTGCCAAATCGGTAAGGGTATCTTCGCCAACAACTGATGCCTGGGCGATTCTGCCATCCCATAAAGATACCCAAATATCGCTGCTATTACGGATTACATGGTAGTTAGTGACAATATACCCGTCTTTACTAACAATCACCCCTGAGCCCAGTCCCAGCCCCTGACGAGTGCGGTGGCGGCCACGAGTCCATTGTTGTTCCAGAGCGCTTAATCTTTGTGTTTGAGCCTGTTGTTTGATATATACGCTGACTACAGATGGTGCCGCCCGGTTTACCGCATCGGCATAACTGAAATGGGGGTTAGTTTGTGGATCCAGAGCCTGGTTCTGATTGTTGTCAGAGTTTTGAGGCGTTGCACCCGATGGTAATAGCTTAATAATAATAAAAGCTATCGCCAGCCCGAGAACTATAGACTTGATAAGTAAACTGAGTAATTCGGAAAATGTTTTCATTGCATGGTTGTATATTATTCTTGCTTCACAAAATACTATTATATACCGCTAGATAGGTGTATTCTTGGGAATTATCAAGTCGATAGAGGTAAGTTTTATGGAACAGCAGCAATTCGAAGAATACAAAGTATGGCCAACCGCACTTAGGGTATTTCACTGGATTAACTTTACCTGTATTTTTGGCCTGATTATTATGGGTCTAATAATGCTTTATAAGAGTGAGCTGGGCATCAGCGGCAATGAGGCCAAAATCGGTCTTAAAGTAGTTCATGTTGTTATTGGCTATGTATTCCTAGTTAACTTGCTGCTACGCATAATTTTGGGTTTTGTTGGTCCGGCCAATATGCGCTGGTCAAGAGTATTTCCGGGCAGGGGCTTTAAGAGTGAATTAAACCGCTTCAAAGTTGCTGAGCAAGCAGGGCGAGGGCATGCGTGGCGGGGCCACAATCCAAAAGCTAAATTGGCCCTGAGCTTGATCTATTTGCTATTGTTCAGCATGGCTATTACTGGCCTGGTGCGGGCGGCAACCGATATTTATTACCCACCGTTTGGTGGTTTGGTGAGTAAATATATAGCTGCTGAGGGGGTTGACCCGAATAGCCTGATCCCGTATGACGAAACTTTTGTGGATACTGCCAAATATAAAAACATGAACGAGTTTAAAGGCCTATGGGGTACGGTTCATATGTACGGTGCCTGGGTTTTATTGGCTCTGATAGGCTTACATATTATTATAGTGGTGCGGCAAGAGAGCCAGCACCCAGGTAGCCTGATATCTTCGATATTCTCTGGGCGTAAGGTTTTTCGGGGGCCACCAGAGGATTAGCCAAAGGAAAAGACTTGGTGTGTGCATGGTTTTAACTTGTAATTTGCGGCGTGGTTGCTGTTCAAGCGGGGCTCTTTCTAGTAGAATATGCGGTTGGGAAATGCCTTTTTCATAAGCTGCCAGTGTTGGGTAATGATTTTTTATTTTATTCGGCTGGGGCATAGATAATTAGAAGTAGCGGGCGTATGAGCCTGCAATCAGTAGGAGACAGTCATGTCGAGTGACGACAACAAACAACAGCAACCGGTGGACCATTCACGGCGGCGGATGCTGATTGGGGCCACCACGGCCCTAGGCGCAATTGGAACTGCTTTTGTGGCGGTGCCATTTCTTAAATCCTGGATGCCTAGCGCCAAAGCTAAAGCAATTGGAGCGCCTGTAGAGGTTGATCTACGCACAATTAAGCCCGGCCAGCTGGTTAAAGTGGTTTGGCGCGGTCAGACATGTGGTGTTATGAATCGTACCCCGCAGTTGCTGCAACAAATTGAGGGTCATGATGAAGTGCTTAGCGACCCGGAATCAGCGGTAGTTGAGCAGCAGCCTGATTATGCGGTTAACAAATTTCGCTCAATTAAACCTGAATGGCTGGTGCTGAATATGCACTGCACTCATTTAGGCTGTATTCCGCAGGTGCTACCTGAGCCGGGTTCCTATATTTGGGAGCCAAACTGGCCAGGTGGTTTTTATTGCCCCTGCCATAAATCCAAATTCGACCTTGCCGGACGGGTGTACAAAAGCATGCCAGCGCCTACTAACCTGGTAATTCCACCATATAGCTTCCTCGATAATAACACCGTTATTATTGGTGTCAGCAGTGCAGGAGCAGCGTAATGGCTAAACCAGCAAGTAATACTAAAAAACGCGCTCACGCCTTATTTAACTGGTTTGACCAGCGTTTGCCTATCAGTGACTTCTGGGAAGCTCACTTAGCCGGTTACTATGCACCGAAAAATTTCAATTTCTGGTATTTCTTTGGCTCTTTGGCCATGTTGATACTGGTATTGCAAATTGTTACCGGTATTTTCCTGACCATGCATTACAAGCCATCAGCAGATGAGGCTTTTGCTTCGGTTGAATACATCATGCGAGATGTTGATTGGGGTTGGTTGATTCGGTATTTACACACCACTGGGGCCTCGGCTTTCTTTGTGGTTATTTACCTGCATATGTTCCGTGGGTTGCTCTATGGCTCATATCGTAAGCCACGAGAGTTGGTCTGGATTTTTGGCATGATTATCTATGTGCTGCTGATGGCTGAAGCCTTTATGGGTTATGTGCTGCCTTGGGGCCAGATGTCTTACTGGGGTGCGCAGGTAATTATTTCCCTATTCGGGGCAATTCCGAAATTTGGCGGGGTAATTACTGAGTGGATCAGGGGCGATTATTTTATCTCTGATGCCACTTTGAACAGATTTTTTGCTTTGCATGTGATTGCAGTTCCAATTATGTTGCTACTGCTAGTGGTATTGCACCTCAGTGCCTTGCATCAAGTTGGTTCTAACAATCCTGACGGAATTGAAATTAAAGATTATAAAGGCGCAGATGGTAAGCCAATTGACGGCATTCCGTTCCATCCTTATTACACGGTAAAAGATATATTTGGTGTGGGAGTGTTCTTATTCATCTTCGCATTTATCATTTTCTTTGCCCCAGAGCTAGGTGGCTTGTTCCTTGAGCACGATAACTTCGTGCCAGCCGACCCTCTGGTTACCCCCATCCATATCAAGCCGGTTTGGTACTTCACGCCCTATTATGCAATTTTACGCGCGATACCGGATAAGCTGGGTGGCGTAATTATGATGTTTGCGGCAATTGTTATGCTGTTCTTGCTGCCATGGCTGGATCGTTCGCGAGTTAAATCTATTCGCTATAAAGGCTGGATTTCCAAATTTCTGTTGGCTTTGTTTGCAGTTACCTTTATCCGTTTGGGGATGCTGGGCATGGCTGAAGGCACTCCTGCTGAAACCTTTGAAGCCAGAATTTGGACTTTCATCTATTTTGCATTCTTTGGCTTGTTATGGTTCTTCAGTAAGTATGAGAAGACCAAGCCGGTACCAGAGAGGGTGACTAAATGATTATTTCAAGAATAGTAAAAGGTTTAATTGTGTCGGCGCTGCTATTTTCAGCAACAGCGATGGCCGCCGGTGGTGGTGATATTAAGGTTGTAAATATCAACCTTAAAGATAAAGCCGCCTTGCAGCGTGGCGCCAGTATTTTTGTAAATAACTGCCTGGGCTGTCATGCTGCTGCTTATATGCGGTATAACCGATTGGCGGAAGACCTTGATCTTACTGAGAGCCAGGTTAGGGATAACCTGATTTTTGGCGATGCCAAGATTGGTGAAGTTATGAGCACTACCATGAGCTCGGCAGAGGCCGCAGAGTGGTTTGGCGCTCCCGCTCCGGATCTTTCGGTTGTGGGTCGCTCTCGTGGTAGTAACTGGTTGTATGCTTATCTAACTTCCTTTTATCAGGATGAATTTGGTAACTGGAATAATACCGTGTTCCCGGATGTATCAATGCCGCATGTACTCTGGAATTTGCAAGGCATTCAAACGGCAGTGTTTGACGAGGTCGTAGCTGATAATGGTAGTAAGCACAAAGTTTTCAAAAATTTCGAATTAAATACACCGGGCTCACAAAGCGCGGCAGAGTATGACCGTAGTGTGCGTGATTTGGTGGCCTATCTTAGTTATATGGGTGAACCGGCAAAACTAAAGCGTGAAGCTATAGGGATCTGGGTATTGTTATTCTTGGCACTATTCACTTTTGTGGCTTATTTGCTCAAAGTTGAATACTGGCGGGATGTTCATTAGTTCCTGATTACATCTAAAAATATGAGTTTGCTGTGTTAGCTTAAGCAGTGGATAGAGGACATTCATCGTATGCCAATTGAAAGAAATACTGGAGAATTTATGACCACGCTTTATACCACCGATTCTGGGCTAGATAGTCACCGTGTGCGCTTTGTACTGGCCAAGAAGGGGATTAGCGTTGAGATCCTGGATGTGGACCAGGATGTAGATAAAATTGCTGATCTGGCAGAACTTAATCCGTACAACGAAACCCCCACTTTAGCTGATCGGGACTTGGTTCTTTACGGTGCCAGGGTTATTACAGAGTATCTGGATGAGCGTTATCCACATCCGCCGCTAATGCCGGTTGATCCAGTATCGCGTGGCCGTTTGCGACAGGTGCATTATCGCATTATGCGTGACTGGTACTCATTGGCACGGCAAATAGAAACTGCTGGTCAAAAGAAGGTTGATCAGGCTCGGAAACAACTGCGTGAGGGCTTAATCGCAGCCGATGAGCTATTTGGTCTGGCAGACTATCTGCTGAACGATGATATCAGCCTGGTGGATTGTTCCTTAGCACCATTACTCTGGCGCTTGCCAGCTTATAATATCAAGCTTGATGGTAAGGCTCCAGCCCTGGAATCTTATATGGATAGAATCTTCGATCGCGACTCATTCCGTGCCAGCTTGACCGAAGCTGAACGCGAAATGCACGGTATTCTTTCCTGAGTTAGCGATAACTGTCTGACTTCTGCGGGTATGTATATGTTCGCTGCTGTCAGTTAACTTAGAGCATATATCTGATGCCATCTCCTCAAGACATGAGTCCGAATAGACCTTATTTAATTCGTGCCTTGCATGAGTGGATTGTGGATAATGGTATGACTCCACATATGTTGGTAGACACCGAAGTGGAGGGTGTTGATGTGCCCTCTGCTGTTATTCAAAACGGCAAGGTTATTCTTAATACTTCCCCCGGTGCGGTTCAGAATCTTGATATTGCCAATGAGTGGCTGTCCATGGATGCAAGATTTTCTGGTAAGTCAGAGCATATTTATGTGCCAGTGGCGGCAATAATCGCAGTGTACGCCAAAGAGAATGGGCAGGGAATGATGTTCGCCGATGATACCGACCAGTCGCCACCCAAACCAGATGGTACAACTACCGATTCAGCGTTGACTGAAGCAAAGTCCCGTAATTCACATCTTAAAGTAGTTAAGTAAATTACTTCCCGTATTTGCTGCGTTATTTTGCCAGCTTTATTTCCCGCAAACGCTCAAGCAAATAATCATGCGCCGAAATTGATTCTGGGTAACGGTCAGGGTTGTCAGCAGAAATGCACTGGGGCAGGGTTTTGACTTCAAAGTCTGGGTTTGGATGCAAGAAAAACGGGATTGAGTAACGCGACTGGCGCGCTTTGTCGCCCGGTGGGTTAACTACACGGTGAGTGGTTGACGGCAGTACATGGTTACATAGGCGTTGTAGTATATCGCCAATATTTACCGCTATTGTGCCCTCTGGGGTAGTCATTGGAATCCATTCGCCATCACGGGATAACACCTGCAAGCCTTCTTCGTGAGAACCCACCAGCAGAGTAATTAGATTGATATCTTCATGTGCTGCAGAGCGGAGAGCAGTGGGCTCGGAATCAGCGCCAATAGGTGGATAATGTAGCGGTCTGAGAATGCTATTGCCGAAATTAACCTTATCGTTAAACCAGCTTGCATCCAGGCCAAGGTATAAGGCCAGAGCACTTAAAATACGGTCGCCTAAAATATTCAGGGCTGTGTATAAGGAGTAACTGTGGGCTTGGAAGTTGGCGATTTCAGTTGGCCAGATGTTATCCAGCAAAATCCCAGGGTAGGGATTGCCGGCAGCTAGTTCTCGCCCTACATGCCAGAATTCCTTTAGATCAGGTACGCTATAGTCTTTGGCTTGTTCTATGCCGAAGCCAGTGTAGCCTCTTTCACCAAAGCGGCCCTCGAGATGATAGCCTTGCTTCACTGCTAACGGCAAGGCAAACAATTCACGGAAGGCCTGATAAGCATTCTCTATTAGAGCCGGGTCTATCCCATGATTATTAAATCAGCAAAAGCCATATTCCTGGTATGCGGCACCAATTTCGGCCACAAAGGTATCTCGATCGCTGTCGAAGCGGCTCATATCGAGAATTGGGATTGTTTGATTCATGGTTGATCCTTGGTGTTGGTTTAAAGTTGTTTTGTGAAACTTATGTAAGTGGCAGCATGATGGCTGCAACTATGCGTTCCTCACTCATAAGTAGATTGAAAGTTCGGCAGGCCGCGGGGGTATCCATGGTTTCTATTCCTACTCCCGCATTGTGCCAGTCCAAGTATTGATTTTTAGCAGGCCACTGTGGGCTTTTTCCGGTACCAATTAACACCACATCAGGTTGCTTAGAAAGGATACGCTCAAGCAATTCATTGCTGATATCAGCGAGGGACTTAATTTCCTTCAGTACTTCAACTTTATTTGCAGTAAGCAGGATGCACTGTTTGTATTGGGCATCGCCAATACATATCCCTTCTGTGGTCACGGTTTTTACCACCAGAGCCTTGCCGGTGTTGTTTAGCTGAAAGTCCACAGCTTATTCAGGTATAGCGATTTTCGGGTTTTTATGGTTGCGCCGGTACAAACAGGCTACCTGACCGATGCTTTGCACTAATAGGGCTGAAAATTTGCTGTTTATGGTTTGCAGCCATTGTTGGCGTTGTTCCCGGTCACCGCGGAGTTTGATTTTTATCAATTCATGGTGCTCAAGCGCAAGTTCAATTTCTGCCATAATATTGTCACTCAGGCCTTTATCGGCCACCATAACTACAGGTTTTAGACGATGACACAGGCCGCGTAAATAACGGTTTTGCGAATTACTTAATTTCATTTGAGGTTTAACTTCCAGAAACAGACGGTAAAGTGTTATTTTAGCATGTGGGGAGATAAACAATAACAGGATAAATTAACCAATAATGGCCAAAAGCAAGAGTAGCCAGCGATGGCTTAACGAACATTTTGAAGATCACTGGGTCAAACAGGCCAAGCTGGCTGGGTATCGCTCACGGGCGGCGCTCAAGCTAAAGGAAATCAACGATCGTGATGGCCTCATAGAAGCTGGAATGGTAGTTGTAGATCTGGGCGCGGCGCCAGGTGGTTGGTGTCAGTTTGCCGCCCCTTTGGTTGGCAGCAAAGGAAAAATGTTCGGTCTGGATATTCTGCCAATGGAGCCAATTGCAGGGGTGGAGTTTATTCAGGGAGACTTTACCGAAGACGCGGCCTTGCAGCAATTACAAGCAGCAGTAGGAAATTCAGGCTGTATAGATCTTGTTTTATCGGACATGGCACCCAATATGAGTGGTATGGATGCAATTGATCAACCAAGGTCGATGCATCTGGTTGAGCTGGCCCTTGATTTTGCGGTGCAGAATTTACGCCCTGGCGGTGATTTTCTGGTTAAAGTGTTTCAGGGACAGGGTTTTGATGAAATATTACACAGTTTACGCTAATCTTTTGCTAAAGTTATAGTGCGTAAACCTAAAGCCTCCAGGCCAAGAAGCCGGGAAGTTTACCTATTGGCGCGTGGTCGCCGTAAATAACAAAGCATTGAGGTGCTCATTTTGAATGATCTTGGAAAAAACCTAATTGTCTGGATTATCGTTGGCGCAGTTTTATTGTCGCTATTCTCCCACTTTGCCGATCCGCAGCAACCGGTGGAAGAGATTTCCTATACTAAATTTATAAGCGATGTTCGTTTGCAACGGGTCAGCAAGGTTAAGATTCAATCTAATGGCACCATGAATACCATTACCGGTGAGGGTTTTGATGGCAAAGTATTCACAACTAATGGCCCGCAAGATCCAAAGCTTGTCGATGACCTGCTTGAAAATAATGTAGAAATGGATGTGCAGCCGCCAGAAGGCGATTCTCTGTTATGGGAGTTGCTGATGAATTTTGTACCTATCTTGTTATTGGTAGGCCTGTGGGTGTTCTTTATGCGCCAGATGCAGGGCGGTGGCGGCAAGGGCGGGCCAATGTCATTTGGTAAAAGTCGGGCTAAATTACAAGGTGAGGACGAAATCAAAGTCACATTTGCAGATGTGGCTGGGATTGAAGAGGCCAAGGAAGAAGTATCTGAGTTGGTCGAGTTTTTACGCAGTCCTGGCAAGTTCCAGAAACTTGGCGGGCATATTCCCCGTGGTGTGCTAATGGTTGGCTCGCCCGGTACCGGTAAAACGCTGTTAGCCAGAGCGATTGCGGGTGAAGCAAAAGTACCGTTTTTCTCTATCTCTGGCTCCGATTTTGTGGAAATGTTCGTTGGTGTTGGTGCCTCAAGAGTACGCGATATGTTTGAGACCGCCAAAAAACATGCCCCATGTATTATTTTCATTGACGAAATTGATGCAGTTGGTCGGCATCGTGGCGCTGGTCTTGGTGGCGGTCATGATGAGCGTGAGCAAACCTTGAACCAGTTATTGGTAGAGATGGATGGCTTTGAAGGTGGTGAGGGCGTAATAGTAATTGCGGCAACTAACCGTCCGGATGTGCTTGATCCAGCATTGCTACGCCCGGGGCGTTTTGATCGTCAGGTAGTAGTGCCGTTACCAGATTTGCGTGGCCGTGAGAAAATTCTTGAGGTTCATATGAAGAAAGTACCCATAAATGAAACCGTTATCGCGCGCGATATAGCCCGTGGTACACCAGGTTTCTCAGGTGCTGACCTTGCCAATTTGGTCAATGAGGCGGCACTATTCGCTGCGCGTAAAAACCGCAAAGATGTAAGTATGAAAGAGTTCGAGAAAGCCAAAGATAAAATCATGATGGGTGCTGAGCGCAGGTCGATGGTGATGTCAGAAAAAGAAAGAAAACTGACTGCTTATCACGAGGCTGGTCATGCCATTGTTGGGCGGACTGTACCTGATCATGACCCGGTTTATAAAGTTAGTATAATTCCGCGTGGTCGGGCTTTGGGTGTAACTATGTTTCTGCCAGAGCAAGATCGCTATAGTCAATCCAAGCAAGGCCTGGAAAGTCAGCTAGCCAGCTTGTATGGAGGTCGGGTGGCCGAAGAAATTATTTTCGGGAAAGAATTTGTTACCACCGGGGCTTCCAATGACATTGAAAGAGCCACTGAAATTGCCCGTAATATGGTTACTCGTTGGGGTTTGTCCGCGGCTCTGGGTCCATTAACCTACGGCGAAGCTGACGAAGAAGTGTTTTTGGGCAGGTCTGTGACCCAGCATAAAACGGTTTCTGATGATACCGCCAGAGTGATAGATAAGGAAGTCAGAACATTTATAGAGACCGCCTATAAAAAAGCCACCGATATTTTAGAGGACCATCGTGAAATTCTCGATATCATGGCCACGGCACTCTTGCGCTTTGAAACTATTGACCAACCTATGATTGATCAAATCATGTCCGGCAAAGCACCTGACCCACCGGCTGACTGGGATGAGGCCAGTCCCTCTGCTGATGACGATTCTGCAGCTGGCGATGACAAGCCGGCAGACGAGCCGGTGATTACGGATCCTGCAACTCAGCACTAATTAACTACCAGACCATGCGCAAAAAACTTGATTTTCATGGTCGCAAATTAAGTCTTAAGCACCCTCTGGTCATGGGGGTGCTAAATATTACCAGTGATTCTTTTTCTGATGGTGGTCAATGGTTGCACCAGAATGCCGCCTTGGAACAAGCCCGACTTATGGCTGCTCAAGGTGCTGCTATTATTGATATCGGAGGTGAGTCTACTCGCCCTGGGGCCGTTCCAGTTAGTCTGCAAGAAGAGTTGGATCGGGTGCTTCCAGTTATTGAGTCGTTAGTGGCTGATATTGATATTCCAATTTCTATTGATACATCAAAAGCTAAGGTGATGACCGCAGCTGTGACTGCCGGTGCGGGTATGATCAATGATGTCTGGGCTTTGCGTCAACCAGGCGCCTTGCAGGCTGCCGCTGAGGCTAAAGTACCGGTTTGCCTAATGCATATGCTGGGCGAGCCTGGCAGTATGCAAGTGCAGCCCGATTACCACGCTGTGGTGGATGATATAAGTTGGTTCTTTGCTGAGCGCATAACCGCGGCTAATGAGGCGGGGATTAAACGCAAGAACCTGCTGTTGGACCCCGGATTTGGGTTTGGCAAGAATTTACAGCACAACCTTAGTTTATTGGCAAACTTATCAGCCTTTGAAAGTTTCGATTTGCCGCTTTTGGTGGGGCTTTCCAGAAAATCAATGCTGGGACAAATAACCGGATGTGCCGTGGATAAACGCCTGCCAGCGGGTTTGGCTGCCGCCTCCATTGCAGTGCTGCAAGGTGCTAAAATAGTACGCACACATGATGTCGCAGCAACTGTACAGGCTTTGCAGGTGTGCGCTGCGGTGATGAACACTAAATAGTGGATAACTAAATGGGTAAGTATTTTGGTACAGATGGAATTCGTGGGCGGGTAGGGCAAGCTCCGATTACCGCTGATTTTATGCTGCGTCTGGGGCGGGCGGCAGGCCAGGTGCTGGCGGCTAACGATAAACGCTCGGTGGTTATTGGTAAAGATACCCGGATATCCGGGTATATGTTTGAATCTGCCCTGGAATCTGGTTTGGCGGCTGCGGGTGCAAATGTCGCTTTATTAGGCCCGATGCCGACCCCGGCAGTAGCCTATTTAACTCGAACCCTGTATGCCTGTGCGGGCATCGTTATAAGCGCCTCACATAATCCATACTACGATAATGGCATCAAGTTTTTCTCTGCTAGTGGTGAAAAACTGCCGAATGATATTCAGGCTGAAATTGAAGCGGCAATTGACACCCCATTTACTACCGTAGAGTCTGCCAATATGGGCAAGGCTAGACGGATTGAAGATGCAGCTGGCCGTTATATTGAATTTTGCAAGGGCACTTTACCTTTTGGAGTGCAATTAAACGGTCTGAAAATAGTCGTCGACTGTGCCAATGGAGCTACCTACAAAGTGGGCCCGGCGGTATTGCGCGAACTAGGTGCTAAAGTAATCCCCATAGCTAACCATCCTGATGGGCTGAACATTAATGTTGACTGTGGTTCTACCCATATGCAGCAATTGGCAGAAAGTGTGCTTGAAAATAAAGCTGATATTGGTATTGCCTTTGATGGTGATGGCGACCGGGTGCTGATGGTTGATCATCACGGCGAGCAGGTTGATGGTGATCAGCTATTGTTTGTTCTTGCTGTAGCCAGGCATGCTGCCGGGACTCTGGGTGGCGGTGTAATTGGTACTGTAATGAGTAATCTTGGTTTGGAGCAGTCGCTGAAGCAACAAGGCATTGGTTTTGACCGCACCCAAGTTGGCGATCGCTTTGTCCACCAGCGGTTGGTAGAAAAAGGCCTGTTGATTGGGGGCGAGTCTTCCGGTCATATTCTGTGCCTCGACCGCACCAGCACCGGTGATGGAATTATATCGGCCCTGCATGTTTTGGAAGTATTGGTGGAAACTGGCAAGAGTCTTAGAGAGCTCATCTCTGGCATGCAGCGTTTTCCACAAATAATGCTGAATGTTCCAGTAACTGGAGATGCTACAGAGAAACTAACCGCCAATAGCAAGATTGCAGCCGCAGCACAAAAAGTTGAAACCGAGCTGGCTGACAAAGGCCGCTTGATTCTGCGCGCATCCGGTACCGAGCCACTGGTCAGGGTCACAGTTGAGGGTGAGAATAAGCAACAGGTTGAACAATTGGCACAAGAACTGGCCGATATGATTGCTCGGGAGCTTGGTTAATAATTAGCCTGCCTTCTGAAAGAATCCTGATTGCGGCATAGTAATAACAATTGATGAATTTATTAACAGTTGAATTTTCAGATAACCGCATTTATGGCCTGGATATTCTTCGGGCATTGGCGATATTTTTTGTAGTTTACAGTCACGGCACTAACCTATTTAGCAGCGTGACGCTTATCCATGTTTTACGCGTGCCAATAATCGATGGAGTATCAATATTTTTCGTCTTAAGTGGGTTCTTGATTGGCGGTATTCTAATTAAAATTGTAGAAACGAGTGGTGCTGGCAGGTCTTCTTTATTTGGTTTCTGGAAGCGGCGCTGGTGGCGTACGCTGCCGAATTATTTTCTGATATTTATTCTTGTTTATTACCTGTTTGATGGCATCTCGAAAATCGACTTTGTAGACTACTTGCTATTTTTGCAAAATTTTAACTCACCACACCCTTCTTTTTTTGTTGAAGCATGGAGCTTGTCTGTTGAGGAGTGGTTTTACCTTTTAATCCCAGCGGGTATTTTTCTGGTTATTAAGCTTGGTTTGAAACCTAAGTTGTCGGTATTATTGGTGATTGTAGCCATAATTGTCGGTTCAATTGGCGTCCGCTACTACAAGTTTAGTATCGGTGATATAGATACTTTATTTGCCTGGGATGTATTGTTAAGAAAACAGGTTCTTACCCGTATGGATAGCATAATGTTTGGTGTGCTTGGTGTCTATATAGGGTTTTATTACAGAGGTTTATGGCTCAGGTACAAAAAAGAATTGCTGCTCATTGGAATTGCAGTTCTTGTTATTCACAAGTTAACTTTGTTACTTCGGGAACCATTGGGTTTTGAGTTTAATTTGTATTACAGTGTGTTTTCTTTTTCATTGATGTCATTAGGGGTATTAATGCTTTTACCTTTTTTGAGTGACTACAAGAAAGGCAGTGGCAAATTGTACCGTGCAGTTACGGTGCTAAGTATTATTTCATACTCGGTTTATCTAATTCACCTGACTTTGGTGCAGTTTTATTTCTTACCCAAGTTTCTTCAGTGGCAGCCGCTGCCTTTAGATGGGCTGGCGCTACAGTTGCTAGCCTATGCCTTTTACTGGAGCCTGTCGATTTTTGGCGCAATTATCTTATATAAATACTATGAAGCTCCTTTTACTCGATTAAGAGATAAGACCTGGTTTAAGTCCTAGGGCTGGAGTTCGGGTTTGATTTGAACGCCCTTCCTAGAAAGCGTATAATACACCTTCGGACTTGATCCTTAATCGACAGGTACCTAAAGGAGTTTCCTTAAGATGACAACACACTACACCGTCATTGGTGGCGGTCGTCTGGCTCGCCATTTTGCACATTATTTCTCGCTTCTGGGGATTGCCTTTAATCAATGGCAGCGGGCAAGCGATAGTAGCGCATCCTTATCGGAAAAACTGACAGCTTGCAGCCATGTATTGCTGCTGATAAGCGATTCTGCAATTCCCGAGTTTTTGCAAGAGCACCCATATATACGCGAGAAAACTATTATCCATTGCTCCGGGGCGCACAGTTTTCCTGGCCTTGCCGGGGTACATCCATTGATGTCGTTTGGTGAAGAACTTTATCCGCTGTCTACTTATGTATCTATACCGATGGTCTGTGAACAAAGCGATCTGCCTGGGAGCCTGTTTGAAGATTTGTTTCCACAGTTAGATAACCCGGTTTACAGCATCACCAAGGAGCAGAAGCCACGCTACCATGCCTATTGTGTAAGCGCCGGTAATCTCACGCAGATTATCATGCAATATAGCTCGGCTGGCATTGAAAATATGGGCTTACCAGCGGAGATTCTGCACGGCTATTTAAGGCAAAGCCTGGGAAACTATATCAATCAAGGTGCGGCTGCTCTAACTGGCCCAATTGCACGAGCAGACCAGCTTACTATTGATGCCAACCTTATCGCACTTAAAGGCCAGCCGCTGGAAGCTATTTATCGACAGATTGCTAAACATTATCAGAGTGCTGAAAGGCCGGTTGAGCACAAGGAGCTGGCGGCATGAATATTTTAGAGTTAAATGCACGCAAAGCTGCTGGCGAGAAATTGGTAATGTTGACCTGTTATGACTATTGGTCAGCAAAGCTGTTGCACCGGGCAGATGTGGATATGTTATTGGTGGGCGACTCTTTGGCAATGGTAATGTATGGCCATAGCAGTACTTTGCCTGCCGATACTGAGATGATGGCTCGCCATACCGAGATGGTAAGTCGAGGGGCTGTAGATAAATTCATTGTTTCTGATTTACCATTCCTAAGTTATCGCGGAGATTTGCAAACCACTATGGATGCGGTGGGTAGTTTGATGCGTGCAGGCGCACAGGCGGTCAAGCTGGAAGGCATAGCTGGCAATGAAGCGTGTATTGCGCATATTGTGCAGTCTGGGGTGCCGGTGATGGCGCATTTGGGCCTTACTCCTCAGTCCGTGAATACACTAGGCGGGTTTAAGGTGCAAGCCAGAGACGCTGCTGCCAGCCAGCAATTATTGCAAGATGCACGCAAAGCTGAAGCACTGGGTTGTTTTTCTTTGGTGCTTGAGTGTGTACCCGCGCAACTTGCTGCTAGTGTCAGTGAAGCATTAACAATCCCGGTAATCGGAATTGGGGCCGGGGCTGAGGTAGACGGGCAGGTTTTGGTGTTACACGATATGCTGGGTTTGAGCGGTGATTTTAAGCCAAAGTTTTTACGCCGCTACTTAAATGGTGATGATTTGATTGTCGATGCTATAAATCAGTATTCTGCGGATACGCGTAGTGGCGACTTTCCCGCTGTCGATGAAGCTTATTCCTGATGCGGGTATTTAAACTACTGCCAGACTGGCAAGCCTGGCGCGCAAAACAAACTCAGAGCATTGGTTTTGTGGCCACTATGGGGGCTTTACATGCAGGTCACTTAGCGCTGGTAAAAGAGTCGCTGGCCAATAATGATATAACCGTAGTAAGCATTTTCATTAACCCGACTCAGTTTGATCAGGCAGCAGACCTTGATGCCTATCCACAGCAGTTAGATCAGGACTTGACCATGCTGGAAGCAGTTGGAGTAACTGCAGTGTTGGTGCCTGAAAGCACGCAGATTTATGTTGATAATCAAGTGTATAAAGTCACAGAGTCCAAACTTAGCCTTGACCTTTGTGGAGAATACCGGCCAGGGCATTTTGATGGGATGCTTACAGTGGTAATGCGTTTATTTAGCCTGGTACAGCCGCAGCGAGCTTATTTTGGTGAAAAAGACTGGCAGCAGTTGCAGCTTATTACTGGCATGGTCAAAGCTTTTTTTATCTCGGTTGAAATAGTCGCGGTAGCAACTATGCGCGAGGTTGACGGGCTGGCGATGAGTTCACGAAATATACGTTTATCGGCAAGCGAAAGGATTGCCGCAGCAAGCTTTCCGGCAATCTTGAAAACCGCAAGCAGTGCCGAGAGTGCGGTTCGAGAACTTATAGAGGCTGGCTTTAAAGTAGATTATGTAAAGGATATGAAAGCAGCTGGTAGCTTACACAGACTAGCAGCGGTTCATTTAGGAAAGACCAGGTTGATAGATAATATCGGGTTGGGGCATGAGTAATATTTTATTGATAATGTCAGGCTCGATTGCCTGCGAGAAAGCCGCTAAGCTTATCTCTGCCTGGCATGATCGTGGAGACAAGGTGCGGTTAATACTAACCAGCAGTGCGCAAAACTTTATAGCAGATGATGCTCTGGAACTAGCGCTTGAGAAAACCTATACCAATACTTTTGCTGCCGGTGAGGAGATGGCGCATATCGACCTTGGGCACTGGGCTGACCAGATCGTGGTGGCCCCGGCAACTGCGAACCTGATCAACAAACTTGCAGCCGGGATAGCAGATGATATGGCCAGCACTACATTGCTGGCGGCCTATGGGCTGAATAAACCGGTGTTTATCGCACCAGCCATGAATACGCGTATGCTAGAGCACCCGGCAACTCAGTCTAGTCTGTATAAGTTGCATGGTTGGGGTTATAAGGTACTGCCTACTGGTGTTGGAGCGCTTGCCTGTGGTGAGCTTGGTCAGGGTCGGCTGGCTGAACCAGGTGAGATTATGGCGTGGATTGATGCTGACCTATCAATGCCGGGTAAAGGTAGACTTTTAATCACAATTGGCGGTACTCGTGAGGCTATCGACAGTGTTCGCTATATTGGTAATAGTAGTAGCGGAGCCACTGGTTCCAAGTTGGCAGACTATTTCTCACAGGCAGGTTATGCCGTAACAGCTGTATGTGCCAAACATGGAAACAAACCACAACTTGCTAACTGTTTAGAATATCTAAGCTTTGAAGATTTAGCCCAGCTATTGGAGTCTCAGCTGGCTGAGAATGAATATACGGCGGTAATTCATACAGCAGCAGTTAGTGATTATTCGGTTGCCAAGTTGTTAGATGCTGACGGGGAAAAGTTAGGTCGGTCGGGAAAATTAAGTAGCAAAGATGGTTTGCAGATAGTTCTGGCGGCTAATCCAAAATTATTAAACCAGTTACGAGCTTGGTCAAAAAACTCTGGGGTCAAAGTAGTTGCTTTCAAACTCACAGACTCAGGCAACAAAAATGCGCAGCAAGCGGCGATTATGCAATTGCTGCAGGCAGAGGAGGTCGATGCGGTGGTGCATAACGATCTTGCAGAAATAGACGAGCAGCAGCATTTGTTTCATTTTTATTATGGTGCTGAAAGTGAAAATTACTCTGGAGCTATGCAGTTGGCTGCAGGGCTTGAAGAGTGGTTAGAGGAGAGAAAATGATTTTATGCCTGGATATAGGTAATAGCCATATTTATGGCGGAGTGTTCGCGCAGGATAAGTTGTTGCTGCAGTTCAGGAAAAGCTCAAAAACCGGGGCATCATCAGATGAATATGGCCTGTTTTTGCGGGCTGTGCTTAGGGAAAACCAAATTGACCCGGATAAAATTCAGCATATCTCCATTTGTAATGTGGTACCGGAAGTACAGTACCCGGTGAGCGCCGCTAGCCAGAAGTATTTCAATATTGCGCCTTTTATTCTTCAGGCAGGGGTTAAAACCGGGTTGAAAATAAAATATCGTAATCCTTTGGAAGTCGGGGCTGACAGGATTGCTAATGCAATTGCAGTTACTGGCCTTTTTCCGAATGAGAATGTGGTGATAATTGATTTGGGAACAGCAACTACATTTTGCTTAGTCACCAAAGATAAAAGTTACCAGGGCGGGGTGATTTTGCCCGGGCTGAAACTTTCTATGGCAGCCTTGAGTAGTGGTGCTTCGCGGCTCGGGAGCGTTGAGATAGTTCGCCCTGAGGCATGTCTGGGGCGGGCAACTGCCGATAGTATTCAATCTGGATTGTTTAACGGGCATTTGGGGGCAATGCGGGAAATTATTTCCCAAATTCAGCAACAGGAATTATCTGGAGAAGAAGTAAGAGTGATCGGTACCGGAGGGTTTACAAACTTGTTTGCTGAGGTGGATATATTTGATGAAGTTATTCCGGATTTGGTGCTGAAGGGCCTGTTTTTGGCGCAGAAAATGAACCTGGATTAACCCGGGCAAGAGAATTCTTGCCCGGATTCTGTAAGTTAGAACTCTGCGCCAATACCTATAGCCAGAGTGGTGTCATCTTTATATGTACCAACGGCGGGTTCTGTTTCATAGTCATAGCGCAGGGAGATTTTCGCGTAAATATCTTTGATTAAACTAAATTGGAAGCCAGTATTGGTTTTGAAAATAGCGTTGTTATTACCAAAAAATTGATATGCAAGGTTCTGATTATGGAAGAACTTGATCCCGCCAGCCTTGATATCCTGGTTATAAATCAGGTTCCAGGTGCCAATTGCGCCACTGTCGGATATGCCGGCAATTTCTTCGCTTGAATAACCGGCGCCAATACTTATAGTCAGCAAGCGGCCATCGGCGTTAAAAATATCGCGCCCAAAAATAGCAGCCGTAGAGTATCGGTAATCAAGGTCACGAATGGGGTCTCTCTCGTATCCGGCAATTACACCGGTATACCATGGGTCGTTAAACATCCAGTTGTACTGGTAATTCAACAGGTCTTGTTCTTTAGTGCTTATGCCATTGGTCTCTTCACGCCGGAAAGTTATTTCAGCTAGATGGCGGTGCTCTCCAATCTCTACCAGGCTATCGGCAAAGAACATAATGTTTTGGCTATCAGTGTTACCACTGTTGATGGTCAGGCTAAGATCCGCATGTGACAGACGCTGATAATATGGCTTTGCTTCGGTAACTGATGCTAACTGTGAAATAGGTATATTGCGTGACTCATCACCTACCAGCAGTAATTGATCACTCCCTTGGGTGCCGGCAAATTTGGCCACAAATTTATCGCCATTGAGCAATTCAACTTCAAAGTCGGTATCAGATTCAATTGCCGCAACCTCGGTGGCTGCAACCGCAAATTCATCTGTATAGGCGGGCTTAATAAAAACCTTTTCGGCTGTGACTTTGCCCAAACTACCGCTGATAATATCGCCATTTTTCATGGTAATTTTATCCGCAAGCGCAGAAGCAGGAAGTAAGGCTGTAAACAGTAAATAAATCGCTAATTTAGGGGTTTTAATAATCATTGTTTTCTCTTTTGGGTTGATAATCGGTGGGTATTTTAACTGAAAAACATAATTTTTGGGTCGATTGCTACCTTCGATTAGGTGGAATCTGAGTTATTTGCTACAACAGACTTGGTTTTGCTGTATTGGCGGGCAGGGTATATCCCCATATGAGCAAAAAACACAACAATCGCCAGCTTTTGGCTTTAACAGAGTGCCACAGCTCGCACACTCGTGGAACCACTGGCAAGCGGTGGTAGGCATACTGAGGGTTTCCTTAAAGCTACATTTTGGGCAAATAAGAGTGGAATCAAGTATTAGTTTGTTGTTCATTTGGGTTCCTGGGTATTGTTTATTCAGAATGCTTATTTGAGACCCACTCTATGGTCTGATTATCGCCGTGCTTTATGCTTATAAGTTCGGCCCGGTCGCCCCGTATCCAGATGCTCCCGTTTTCTCGGGTATTGCCTGTTTCGGTATAGTCAAAACGAAATAATCGCCTGAGGGTCAAACCGCCACTCGTTGCCCGGGAAATACGCATGCTGGCAAGTGCTACGCTCTGGTCAAGTAGCTGCAAGTTATGTTGTTTACATAGGCGGGTAACAGCTGCCCTTGCGCTATCGCGGGCGCGCATAGTGCCAAGCCAAACAATGGAAACGCTAACCAGTAAGAAAATAAAGAATAATTCCATACCGTTTATATGGTGCTTATTTGTTGGTTTTCAATAACACCCAGACAGCCCCTGAGCCGCCATCTGAGTTGCTTGCGGGGGTAAATGCCAATACTCCAGGGTGCCGTCGGAGAATGTTTCTGGTGAGCGTTGTAAGTACGGGCTTTTGCTTGCCTGAGCCAAGTCCTTTGCCATGGATTATTTTTACGCAATGCAGGCGATGATTATTAGCAAAGTCTATAAACTCAGCGATTAATTTACTGGCCTCTTGTTGATTAAGGTTATGCAGGTCGATATGGTCCTCTATATGGTGCTGGCCTCGGCGTAATTTGCGTAATACTCGTTGCTGTAGCCCGGCGCGTAGAAAGTAGGTTTGGTCTTCGCTATCTGCCGGTGTGCTTGAAAGCTCGTCAAGTAACTCATTATGGTTAGGGGTTTGTGGTCGCCGCACAGGCTTTGGCGCTTTGGGCTGTAGGTAATGTCTGCCGGAATCAACCAGTGGGTTGGTGCCCCCTACAGCTTCGCGAAATAACTTTTGGTCTTCCTCGCTCAGGGTCTCTGCTGGGTTTTGTTTATTGGGTTTGTGCATAAAAAGTTTATTCTAAAAAGCTGGCTTCAGGTATAGTAACATCAAGAATAATGCGGAAATTTAAGTAATGCACCTATTGATTAGTAATGATGATGGTTTTCATGCTCCAGGAATTAAAATTCTAGCAGATCGACTCTCACAATTCGCCAAAATAACTGTGGTTGCACCTAATTCCAATCGTAGTGCATCCAGTAGTTCATTGACTCTGGATGGGCCAATCAGGGTCACTGAAATGGCGACTGGTAAATACAAGCTTTCTGGAACTCCAACGGATTGTGTGCATATTGCCCTGACTGGAATGCTGGAAAAAGATCCTGATATGGTGGTCTCAGGAATAAACGCCGGGGCTAATCTTGGTGATGATGTTTTATATTCCGGGACTGTGGCTGCGGCTATGGAAGGTCGGTTTTTAGGCTTGCCGGCAGTTGCGGTATCACTGGTTTGGGGGCAGGGTGATTGGAACTATGCAGCCGCAGCAGAGGCGACTTTGTTGATAGTTGAGAAACTCAGAACCGACCCCTTGCCAGCAGATACAATTCTGAATGTGAATGTACCCAACTTGGCGTGGAAAGATATCAAAGGTTTTGAAGTAACCCGTTTAGGGCACAGGCACCGAGCTGAGGCGGCGGTGCCAATGCACGACCCTAGAGGGCGCTTGCATTACTGGATTGGTGGGCCTGGAGAAGAAAATGACTCTGGTCCGGGGACTGACTTTGATGCGATTAGAAGAGGTTTCGTCTCAATCACCCCGATTCATATCGACTTAACCCGCTATCAGGCATTGGATCAGGTATCGAGCTGGGTGGGTGGTTTAATGGAATCACATGAGAGAGAAGCCGAGTAGTGCGCACTTCCAGTCTAGAATACCCGTCAATTCATGGCCAGGGTATGACTTCCCAAAGAACCCGCGACAAGTTGGTTTTGCGCTTGCGAGAGAAGGGTATTACCGATGAGCGGGTGCTAGAGGCCATTGGCAAGGTACCCAGACATTTATTTGTTGATGAGGCGTTGGCCTCCCGTGCCTACGAAGATACCGCCTTGCCAATTGGTTTAGGGCAAACTATTTCACAGCCATATATTGTGGCGTTGATGACTGCGCAGTTATTGAGAAATGGAATTCCTGAGAAGGTCCTGGAGGTTGGTACTGGCTCTGGCTATCAGGCTGCAGTGCTATCCCATCTGGTGCCGCAGGTATTTAGTGTAGAACGAATTGATAAATTATTACGCCAGGCGCGGCGCTGTTTCCATCGGGCCGGTTTGCGAAATATTTACACCCGCCATGCAGATGGCCGCCTGGGTTGGCCTTCGCAGGCACCATTTCCGGCAATTATCTTAACGGCAGCGGGGACTCAGCTTGAGGAACTGCTACTGGAACAATTAGCCGATGGTGGCAGCCTGATTGCCCCGCTTGGTACTGCTGGCGCCCAGCGGCTGGTAGAATATACTCGCAGCGGAGATGTTTTCGAGCGTAAGGATCTCTGTGATGTTAGTTTTGTACCCCTACTAAGTGGTTTGGATTAAATATAGCTATGTTTAAAAAGCTTTACGATAGTGTATTGGTTTTGTCTGGCCACCCGCGAGCGCCGCAGTATTTGGTCGGGGTGAGCTTTGCTGAATCTATTTTCTTCCCGATTCCTACAGATGTAATGTTACTCCCCATGATGGTGGCCAAGCCGGCGAAAGCCTGGTGGTTCGCATTTATTTGTACGGCGGCATCTGTTGCTGGAGGATTGGTTGGCTATGCACTCGGACGCTGGGGTTTTGGCTTGATAGAGGTGTGGTTGCAAACCTCGATGTATCACGGTGCATTTTTGCAAGCAACGGAAGCTTTTGACCGCTGGGGTTTTTGGGTAATTCTAGTCGCCGGGTTTACGCCAATTCCTTTTAAAGCCTTTACTTTGGCAGCTGGCGTAGTTGGTATGCCATTTTTGCCTTTCCTTGCAGGTTCGGTGGTCGGACGCAGTGCTCGTTACTTTCTAGAGGCTGCGATTATTCGCTTATGGGGTGATGCTGCTGCTAGTCATATTCGCCGCTGGGTCGACTGGATTGGCTGGGGTGTGATCATTGCTATTGTGATTTTAATCGCTTACCTGACTTTTCTTCACCCAGGCTGATGTTGAGCTTTAATAAATTGCGCCTGCTGTTGCTCCTGTGTCTGGGGGTGGTCTGGTTGAGTGCTTGCAGTAATCGTTGGGCGGCACCCGTGGAAGATCGGGATTCCCGTCAAACTACAATTAAAAGTGAGCCTAAAAAGATCAAATCAAGACCGGCCACCCATATAGTTAGTAGTGGCGACTCTTTATATTCAATCGGGTTTAGATATGGCTTGGATTACCACCAACTGGCAAGTTGGAATCAAATCAGCGCGCCGTATAAAATATACCCTGGCCAGAAACTACATTTAAAGCCAGGGCAAAGCTTAACTACAAAGCCTCTGGCGCCAAGGCCTGCTAAAAAAGTTGTCACGAAGACCCCGGCAAAAACAAGCACTAAAATTAGCCCTGTGCCAAAGAAAAAACCGACGGTAGCGGTTAAGCCTAAACCCTCGCCTGTTAGCAAGAGCTCTAGTGCCAACAGGAAAATTCGTTGGCAATGGCCTACTAATGGCAAAGTAATTCAAACTTATCGTGCGGACGACCCTGGGAGAAAGGGAATTGATATTGCTGGTCGTGATGGCCAAAGCATTCGCTCAGCCGCCTCCGGCCTGGTTGTCTATAGTGGCAATGGTTTGCTTGGGTATGGTGAGTTAATTATTGTTAAACATAGTGATAAATACCTATCGGCCTATGCACATAATCGTAAGCGCCTGGTTACAGAAGGCGAGAAAGTTCAGGCGGGTCAGAAAATTGCTGAGATGGGCCGCGGTGTAGATGGCAGGATAAAGTTACACTTCGAGATCAGGGTTAACGGTAAGCCTAATAATCCACAGCAATTTTTGCCACGGCGGTAAGGGCTTACTCAAAACTATCTTCAAATACTCCGTTGGTCATGAGCGGCGCTATACAGCTTGGGCTGTTGGCAGTTATTCGGCTGTTTATGAGCCCAATTACTGTAGGGTGGTATTCGCTATTGTTAGAGCCACAACTAGCTCCGCTTGGGGCATCAGCGAAGCAGTAGCTCATAATGGTGCCACTACCGCCAGTTGGACAGGAAACACCGCCAGTATAGCAACCGGCCTCAGCATTAAAACAGGTGTCTACCGTAGGGTTGTAGCAATGGGTATGTGGAGAACCGAGGTTGTGGCCCAATTCATGGCCTACAAGTTGGGAAATGAAGCCGGTGCCAGCGTTAGAGCCGATACGATTGACGCTATAACTTCCAGCTGTGCTGGACCCGAATGTAAATCCGTTTTGACAGTATTGGTCCAGCCAGGCAATCCCGGAGAATGAATTGGAACCAATGTTCTCGCCACTGAAAAGCATAGCAAAATCGCGCTCTACAGTGGTTTGGTTAACTCTCCAATATTCACTAAAGGCGTTTAGATAGGTAAAAATATTAGCTTCAGGGGCAATTGGGTCTGATCCGATTCGCAAGTAAGTATCCCCAATCAACAGGCGTAACGACAGGTCCCTTTCCATAAATACATTCATATTGACGAAAATGGTATTAATGTAATTCGTAGCGGTGGTAGCATTATTCCCTTTCCCTGCCATCCACTGCATATCTGTATCCACAGCGATTACTGCTTGGTAGCTTGGGGTATTTGTGCTGCTGATGACGGCGCTTCTTGAGCTTAATGCTTCTGCAACCTTGGCAAATGGATCTCCAGGTTGATCTGCCATGGTCGTTCCACATTGGTATAAGGACCCAGTATCAGCAAGGTTGCTTGTGGTTGTTTTGAAATCCAGACTGGTGTAAATATTGCCGCTAATATCCATGCTGACACCACTTTGGTTATACAAACCGGTGACATCACCACTGCGGGCGTCTACTAGAATTCCAACGCCATTTTCAACTGATGAGAATGCATAAAGCTTTGGGCGGATGATTTCCTGCTGCCCTTGGTCGGTGACAATAATGATGCTGGCATTTGGAGTGAATAGTTCATATCGCTTGAGGGTTATAGCTGTGCCAACAGATTTTTCCTGGGCCTGTTGTGCGCTCTGGTTTAGCAACTGCGGGAAGCCATCAACAATTAGAGACTGCCCAATTTTGCTGGAAAGCAAAGAAGTTGCTGTTTCTGTCGATATGGACCAGCTTTTCTCGATGGCTATCAGTGCTTGTCGCTCGGTCTGGGCAGTCAATATTGATGTGCTTGCTGCTGGTGAGCTTAGGCCGAGCGCAGCCGCTATTGCATTACCCGTAAAGGTCAGTAGCAAAGCTGTTATTCCGGCATATATGATTTTCATAAAGCACTCTCTTTGTGAGGGTTCATAGTATATCTAAAAAATTAGCCCGCCAGTTAATCAGTGGATTTTATATATTGGTAGTGGCCTGAGGTTTGGTATTTAAATAATATATCTTCAAGCTCCGACCCGGCACCTATGTTGTGTACAATCAGAGGATTACCTGTAGTGGAAGAGGTGTGGTCAGTCACAGTGCCGATATGGGGTAGGTTATTTGGTAGTAGCCAGGTAACTATACTGCCTGGCAGGTAATTTTCACTCTTTCTTGCATTAAAAGGCGTATCGTTAATTTGATAACTGTGTTGGTTTGTGTTAGGTTTGTGTTAGGTTGATGCGATTGATTATCGATTGCAGTAGCTGGTCAGTAAACTAAAAGCAGGTTACCGGGGGGTACCATGGCTAGATTAAATAAATTAATAAACTCTAAAATTTGGGCCCAGCGCCCAAACTCGTCTTCAGTAGCCACTGACAACAAAAACTCAAATGCAACTGAATCAAGTTCTTCTGCTCAGTCTACGACTTTAGATATTACTCGCTTGTATCTAAAGGAAATTGGCCGTTGGCCACTTTTAAATCGCTCTCAAGAAATTATGTTGTCACGCCAATACCATGCTGGTTGCGAGCGCAGCAGGGCTAGTATGATTCAGTCAAATTTGCGCCTTGTGGTTAAAATATCGCGGGCATATTTACACCGCGGATTAGCATTGCTGGATCTCGTTAATGAAGGTAATTTGGGTTTGATCAGAGCGGTAGAAAAGTTTGATCCAGAGCATGGCTGTAGGTTTTCGACTTATGCAACCTGGTGGATTCGTCAGGCCGTTGATCGCGCTGTTATGAATCAGGGTCGCACTGTACGCCTGCCTATCCATGTAATTAGAGGGTTAACTATATACTTGCGAGCGAGCCGTAATTTACAACAATCCTTAGGTCGTAGCCCTACGGTTGAAGAAATTGCTGAAGAAACTGAACTGACAGTTAAACAGGCATATGCGATTTTTGTACTTAATGAGCAGGCGGTGGTAACTAACGATATAAAAAGCAACGATAGTAATCTTAGTTTGCTTGATTCATTGCCAGGTAGGCGCTCTCAGATTCCAGATCAACTGGTAGCCAAAGACTTTGCCAATGAAGCTTTAGATGAGTGGTTATCCAAACTAAACAAACAGCAACGGTCGGTTATAAATCATCGTTTTGGCCTTGATGGACATGGCAGCAGAACGCTTGAAGAGGTAGGTGCTATCATGGGAGTTACCCGTGAACGGGTGCGTCAGGTGCAAATGGTAGCGCTAAACAGGTTGCGTGAAATTTCTGTCAGATACGGGGTAACCGAAATACCTATTTTAGAGTAAAGGTAGGGATCCCTTTTATTGAGTCAGCATAAAGCTTGCCAGACCTATAAAGGCTAGAATTCCGATTACATCGGTTACTGTTGTTAAGATTACCCCGCCTGCTAAAGCTGGGTCAATGTTGATTTTTTTCAGCACCAGTGGCACCAATGCCCCAGCCATAGCTCCGGCCAATAAATTTATAAACATAGCCGTTGCCATTACTGCTCCAAGGGCTATGTCGGCGTACCACCAGGCTGCAATTACTGCCACAATGAGAGCAAACAGCACTCCGTTTAATAGCCCAACTGCAACCTCTTTACGGAAAATTGCGCCGGCATTACTATTGCTGACTTGACCGGTGGCCATACCTCGAATTACTAAGGTTAGAGTTTGTGTGCCAGCGATGCCGCCCATGCTCATAACCACAGGAAAGAGAATGGCCAAGGCTACAATCTGTTCCAGTGTGGGTTCAAAAAGTGACAATACCAGGGCGGCTATAAATGCAGTAATCAGATTAAAGCTTAACCAGACCCAGCGCCGTTTAACAGTTTGCATTATCGGCGCAAACATATCGTCTTCTTCGTCCAGTCCGGCCATGGTAAGAACCGAGTGCTCGGCCTCATCTCGGATTACATCAACCACATCATCAATAGTAATGCAGCCGACAAGATTGCCTTTGTCATCTATTACAGGGGCGGAAATCAAATCATGCAGATCAAACTCCTGAGCTACATCGCTGGCGGGCAATTCGGCCTGCATTGGGGCTACTTCGGTATTCATAATGTTGCTGATCACCGAAGCCGGGTCTTTAGTCAACAGCTCGGTAAGTTTAACACTGCCTAAATATAGCCCCCGGCGGTTAACCACAAATAACTGATCAATCATATCTGGTAGTTCAGCGCGCAGCCGCAGGTAGCGCAGCACCACATCCAGGCTTACATCCGGGCGCACGGTAACTACATCGGGGTTCATCATCCCCCCAGCTGAATCTTCGTGGTATGAGAGCACCTGAGCCAGGCGTTCGCGGTCTTGCCGGTCCATGGCATGTAGAACTTCACGGATAACCGTATCTGGCAGGTCATCGATGATGTCTGCCAGGTCGTCAAGTTCCAGTTCACAGGTAGCAGCGACTAGTTCCTGCGGGCTCATATATTCAATCAGGCTGGCACGCACCTGATCATGGACATGGACTAATATATCGCCTTCGTACTTAGGCTCTACTAACTCCCATACTGCCAGTCGTTTTGGCAGTGGCAGGGATTCTAGTAATTCACCTATTTCGGCGCTACTAAGATCGTTGAGCAGAGCCTTGATGGAGTCATTGCTGTTCTCATCGATGGCTGTAGATATTTTTTGCAGGTGGAGTGCCATTTTTTCTTCGTGTCTTTTACGCATGCGGGCACTCCAAAGTGAGGTGTTCTATATTATGCGATGTTAGCGACCTTAGGTCTATGCCTGAGGTGATATGCTCAGTGATTTACGCTCTGTTGCTTAGTTCACGATGCTGGATTTGAATATTGCCGTGTAGCTCGCCAAGCAGTTTGGCAAGCTGTTCAACCAGATATACCGAACGATGCTGACCGCCAGTACAGCCAATACCAATAGTAATATAACTTCGTTGGGTTTCCGCAAAAGCTTCCAGCCAGCGCTTTAAGAGTTTTTCTATATCACTTAGATAAGCTTGAGTGAGCTGATCTTTTCCAAGCCATGCGGTAACTTCTATATCTCTACCAGTGTGTTTTCTAAGATGTGATTCCCAATGTGGGTTTGGTAGACAACGGGCATCGAACAGAAAGTCTAAGTCTTGCGGTACGCCATGCTTGAAGGCGAAAGATTGCAACATCACAGTCATACTTGAAGAGTTATTAAAAGATACTAACTTCCATAGTTGTTGGCGTAATTGATGAATGTTTGTTTCGCTGGTATCAATAACAAAGTCAGCGGCATCAAGCAGAGGTTGCAAGATGTCTTGCTCTTTATCGATGGCAGCGGGCAGGGCGGTTTGTATTTGTGTCAATGGATGCCTTAGCCGAGTTTCGCTAAACCTTTTTAACAAGGTTTTACGATCTGCAGTAAGGAATAACAATTGCGCCTGGATTTTAGCGGAGTCCAACTGTTGCAGCCACTGTGGGATATGCAACAAATCATGACTGCGCTCA
>JAJRYF010000096.1 GCA_024275935.1 Gammaproteobacteria bacterium
AAGCAGGTGATTTGCTGGTGTTCAATGATACCAAGGTGATTCCGGCACGCTTATTTGGGCATAAGCAAAGTGGCGGTAAGCTGGAAATTCTAGTTGAGCGGTTGCTAAGTGAGAGTGAGTTTCTCGCCCATGTGCGCTCAAGCAAGTCACCTAAGCAAGATAGTTTGATTATTCTTGAAGATGATAGCACTCTGTCGATGCAGGCCCGTGAGGGTGATCTGTTCAGGTTGCGTCTGGAATCCGGGGGTAGGATAATGGATTTGCTGGAGGCCTGTGGTCATATACCCTTGCCGCCATATATTGAACGCGCTGATACGCCGCTGGATCAGCAGCGCTATCAGACGGTGTATGCGCAATCTCCAGGTGCAGTAGCAGCGCCCACTGCGGGACTACACTTTGACCAGAAGCTATTGCAGGAAATAGCCGCAATGGGGGTGCAGTCTACCCAAGTTACCTTGCATGTTGGCGCTGGTACTTTTCAGCCGGTAAGGGTAGAAAAGCTGGAAGATCACCCAATGCATGCCGAATGGCTGGAAGTTGGTCAGGCAACAGTGGATGCTGTAGCTATGACCAGGCAGCAGGGAGGGCGTGTAATTGCAGTTGGAACAACCTCGATTCGGGCCTTGGAAACTGCTGCGGCTACCGGCGCAATGCGAACATATAGTGGTGACACTAATTTATTTATTTACCCAGGTTACAAGTTTCAGGTGGTGGATGCGCTGATTACCAACTTCCATCTTTCAGAATCCACCCTATTAATGCTGGTGTCTGCCTTTGCGGGCAGTGATAATATCCGTAATGCATACCAGCACGCAATTGCACAACGCTATAGGTTTTTCAGCTATGGCGATTCCATGCTGATAGCCTGAAATACAATAATATTGGATTAAATATGTCTTCAGATCTAGAAAAAATCAAACAACGCGAATGGTTCTACAGTTTCGACTTGCCGGATGGCTCGACTTCAAAGAGCTATGGCAATGGCGAGTTGGATGCTATTCATGATACCCGTAAGCAAATGCTCGATGCAGTATTGGGCGTACATTACCCGGATGGCTTGGCAGGTAAAACAGCCGTTGATCTGGCCTGTCATCAAGGTTATTTTTCCGTGCACTTGGCAAAATCCGGGGTTGATTCGGTACTCTCAATTGATGCCCGTGCCGAGCATATAGCTGATACCCAACTTATCTCGGGGGTTATGGGTTTTGATAATATTAAGACTTTGCACTCTGATGTACACGCACTGGATACCGAATCATTGGGCGCGGCAAACATTGTGCTGTGTCTGGGTTTGATCTATCACCTTGAGGATCCAATCGGTGCTTTACGCAAGGCGCGTGCCTTATGTAAAGATGTTTGCATTATCGAGACTCAGGTTGTGCCAGGGATGTCGGGCAATGTTGATTGGGGCAATTATCAGTTCGTTAAACCACTACACGGAGTTTTCGGAATTATTGATGAAACCTATGAAACCCACGGGCCTGAAGCCAGCATAACTGGAATTTGCCTGGCCCCTAGTACAGAGGGGTTGCTCTGGATTTTGAAAAATATTGGATTCTCCAGGGTTGAGCTGCTTACCCCGCCTGAGGGTGCTTATGAGCAACTGAAATTCGGCAAGCGAGTTATGGTAGCGGCATATATATGAGTCATCGCTATGGTTCAGATAGCGTTATCCCTGCCTGCGTTTGGGTGGTACCAATTTTTCACCATCCGGGGG
>JAJRYF010000097.1 GCA_024275935.1 Gammaproteobacteria bacterium
AAGAAATCCCGGGTATTCTGGAAGATGCCGACAACGAATTAACGGGATTATTTCGATCTTTGTTAAGAGGGCTTTATGATGAAATGGTGCATCTGGATGAGCGTATTGAGAAATTAGAAGGTGCGTTAAAAATAATTTGCCACTACAGTTTGGGTTTACGGCGTGTCTCAGGCGGACGCTCAGAATTCATGCCCTCGGTGGCAAAAAGTAGTACGCGCCAGTTTATAGCAATGGTTATAGTCAGCAATACGCAAAGTTAGCGGGACGGCAGTGACCCGAATTAATAAATTTGGGCTATACTCATGCCTAGAATAAATTCAACGGGGTTTAGAGGATTGAAATGTCTACACAAGAACAAGAATTAACCAAGCCTAGTTTATCTATGCGAATGCTTGGGTCAGTCGAGAGGATCGGTAACAAACTACCCGATCCGGCAGTTCTATTTATTGTCCTGCTGGCTTTTACATGGCTGCTGTCCTGGGTGCTGTCTTATATCAGCTTTGATGTTATTGACCCGCGCACCAGTTCGCCGGTAATTATTAACAACCTCTTGTCAGGCCCAGCCTTAACTGAATTTTTGTCGGTGATGGTAACCAACTTTTCGCACTTCCACCCTGTCGGGGTGGTGTTGGTGGCAATGCTGGGTATTGGTGTGGCTGAACATACCGGCTTTATTAATGCCGGCCTCAGAGCCTTGCTTGGAGTTACCGCAAAGTGGCTGCTGACCCCAATGGTCATCCTGGTAGGTATTGTTAGCCATTCTGCCGCTGATGCTGGTTATGTTTTGGTTATTCCACTCGGTGGGGTAATTTTTTACGCTGCCGGTAGACACCCTCTGGCCGGTATTGCTGCGGCCTTTGCCGGTGTTTCTGGTGGGTTTTCGGCAAACTTTGTACCCTCATCCTTAGACCCGCTGCTACAGGGTTTATCTCAGGCCGGGGCGCAGATAATTGATCCAAATATTGTTCTGAACCCCTTGAACAACTATTTCTTCACTACTGCATCTTCAGTTCTGATCATTGCCCTTGGTTGGTATATTACTGAAAAGGTCGTAGAACCACGGCTCAAAGGAACCGAGATTGATGGTGACCTGGAAGACCTACAAACATTAGATGAGCTTGCGCCCCAAGAAAGAAAAGGCCTTAAAGCTGCTGGCATTGCATTTCTACTTGCCGCTGTTTTTGTAGTAGTAACATCACTACCAGCCGACTCGGCATGGCGCGGCGCAGCGGGAGAGTTAGCTACCGGCGATGCTCCCATGATGCGTTCTATAGTTTCCCTGATTTTCCTGATGTTTATCATTCCAGGTGTTGTTTATGGAATTGTGGCAGGAACAGTAAAAAGTTCAAAAGATATAATTGAAGGCATGACCAAGGCCATGCACCAGATGTCCTACTATCTGGTGATAATGTTTTTCATTGCCCAGTTCGTATATGCATTTGCCCAGTCTAACCTCGGCGTACTGCTCGCACTGCAAGGCGCTGCCGGGCTTAAAGCTCTGGCCATGCCCTCATACCTGACGATTGCAGGCATTGTGCTACTAACCGGGTTCATTAATCTTTTTGTCGGCTCTGCCAGCGGCAAATGGGGTTTGCTTGCACCGATATTTATTCCCATGCTTATGCAGTTGGGTATTTCCCCCGACCTGACCCAGGCGGCCTATCGGGTAGGCGACTCCAGCACCAATATTATTACCCCGTTGATGCCGTATTTCCCACTAGTGGTGGTTTATTGCCAACGCTATGTGAAAAATACAGGTATTGGTACGGTAACCGCAATGATGCTGCCCTATTCGATTAGCTTCTTAGTTATATGGACGCTATTCCTGCTGCTTTATGCATTTATTGGCTTCCCGCTTGGGATTCAGTCTAGTTATACATACCCGTAACTCTGACTGATTTTAGATATCTAGTGCGGCGTCACTCTATGTTGGGCTATTTAATATTTAAGCCCACAGAGCTGTGAAGATGAGCATGTAGCATAATTAACGAGTGCGTTTTATTGGGGGAAGCATATACATGACCCCCTTAAAATAATAACTATACAGCTAAAACACCCCCGTAAAACAATATTCATGTTAAGATATTGGCTCTACTTTCAAAATTAAGGGGCTATTCCCTATGCAGCGCCAACAACTACAGTATCTTCAAGATTGGATCTGTAATAAAAACCGGAAGCCATTGATTATTCGTGGTGCTCGGCAGGTGGGGAAAACGACGCTTGTCGAGCTATTTGCAAAAGCCCAAAAGAAAACCCTGCTAAACATCAATCTTGAGCGTTACCCTGAGTTAAATGACGCTTTTATCAGCAAAGACCCCGAGCAAATTATCCAGCAAATTGAAGCCCTACCGCGTATGCCCAGAGTTGGCGACGATACGCTTATATTTCTTGATGAAATTCAGAGTCTACCTGAAGCTATTCCATCTCTGCGTTATTTTTATGAAGAGCGTCCGTCACTACCGTTAATAAGCGCAGGCTCACTACTGGAATTTGCTTTGGCTAATCACCAATTTTCTATGCCTGTCGGGCGGATACAGTATTTGCACATGGGGCCTATGACTTTCACCGAGTTTTTGGTTGCACTTGGCGAAGATAAACTATACCAAGTGGTAATGCAGTACGAACTTGGCGACAAAATTGGTGCTGTCGTGCACCAGCGTCTACTTCAATTATTGCGTTCTTACTATTTTGTTGGTGGAATGCCAGAAGCTGTCGCTGTTTTTGCGGACAGCCGTAGTTATCGTGATGTGAGTGAAGTGCATAATTCAATCATTGAAACTTATCGGGAGGATTTTCCGAAATATGCGGGGTCGCGAAATTTAATACGAATGTTAAGTGTGTTTAATTTTGCCGCTCGTAATGTGGGAAAAAAAGTTAAATACAGTAATATCTCCCGTCATGATCAAAGCGTCACACTCAAAAAAGACCTGGAATTACTCACTATGGCGCGGGTTATCAGCAAGGTTGTTCACAGCCATTGCTCGGGATTACCTCTGCAAGCAGATGTCGAAGAGAAAGTTTATAAATTACTTTTTCTTGATGTAGGGCTTATGAATGCAATTTGTGGGTTAGGCTGGCGTGCAATCTCGCAACTCGATGATATGAAGTTAGTTAACGAGGGCGCTATCGCCGAGCAGTTTATTGGGCAGCATTTGCAATCCTTGCTGGCTGATTCTCCGAATCGTGAATTAACCTATTGGTTACGCGAAGGTCGCTCATCGAATGCCGAGCTGGATTTTGTTGTGGCACTGGAAGGGAAGATTATTCCGATTGAAGTTAAGGCTGGTGCTACAGGGAGTTTGAAGTCATTACATCAATTTATGGGTGAAAAGCAAGCACCACTTGCGGTTAGATTTGATACCTCATTGCCCACAACAGGCGAGATCAACACCCGGATCAATATTGGTCAACAATCCAAGGCTATTAGTTATCCATTTATATCATTACCGTTGTATTTGGTGGAGCGGTTAAATAGCGTAATTAATTGTAGTTAAAGCTCAGCAATAACTCTGTTTGCTCCTTGGTCTGGATGTGGGTACTCGCTTGAATATAACAGGATATCCCCTGCCCCCTATGTCATAGTAGCTGCCACCGCTGTAGTATACTTGGTAAAAGTAGGCAATCATGGTGAGTTAAATGAAAAACCAGAGCACTAAAAAACAAAATATTGCTTTAATAATCGGGCTGTCAATTCCGGTGGCAATGATTCTATTTGTTGCCATAGCTATCAATGCCCCCCATTGGTTTAGCACCGTTGAGCCTCCACAGTATAATTTTCTGTATACCAGCGGGCGGAGCAACCCCTATGCTTCATACTTGGTGAAAGATGGCCGTCTCCAGCGCCATGATGTCAAACAGTCTGAAACCGCAACCAAGCCGGCTGAATATCAACAGCGCTTTTTTGTTCATGCTGTATCTGCCAATATTAGTCACGAAATTTCAGAAGACGAAGCCCTAGAACTGCAGCTGGATGGAGGTGTCCGCTCACCTGATGGATTCCGACTTGAATCCGGTAACCGTGGCGGTTGGTTCCTTTTCGGCTATGGCAGAGACTACCGCTCCCGGTATCTGGTAAAAGAAAACTACAGCCAAAAACTTGAGCTTGAATCCCAGGATGGAAATTATAGATATTACTGGAATATTCAATTTCTAGGCTGGATTGATCCAAATGGATAAACAGCAACTGCTGGATGAGTTAGCGGCAAAAATCCAGGCAGGTGAGTTGACTACGGCAGAGGTCATGCAAACCATCGGCTTAGATTCGACTACCAACACTGAGGAAGATGAAACCACTTCACGCTTATCCACCGTCCTGTATTTCATCGGCGGCGGGGTGGTGTTTCTAGGCATGATCTTCCTTATCGGCCAGGAATGGGAAGCTTTCTCCAAGCCGGTGAAAATTTTTGTAACCCTGGGCTCCGGCCTAGCCGCCTTTATAGTTGGAGTGCTATTAACCAACCAACAGCAACTTGGCGCGGCAGGCCCAGCATTCTTTCTGATTTCCGCTCTACTGATACCATTTGGGTTACTAGTAGCTTATGATCAATTCGGGATTAATGTTGACGAAATTATAGTAATGATCCAGATAACCGGCATCCTCTTTGCCGCCTATCTGGCAGCCTACCTGCTGATGCGGGAAAACATCCTGCTGACATTTGCTCTTATTTTCGGTAGTTGGTTGTTTATGGCCTGCATGGACTATATGGTGCGCGGTGTTGCAACCCTTGATCACTGGCGATTTTTCAGTTACACCATCTTGCTTATGGGGCTTGCCTATATGCTAATGGCCTATAGTTTCGCCAACACCAGGCGGGCAGTTCTAAGTGGCTGGTTATATAGCCTTGGAGTAATTGGATTCCTTAGTGCAGCACTGGCACTAGGTGGCTGGAAACCTTCTCAGAGCATTTTCTGGGAAGCAATTTACCCCGGCCTGGTGTTTGCCATAATCTTTCTGAGCACCCACTTAAAAAGCAAGTCTCTACTGATTTTCGGCTCCCTCGCTTTAGGCATTTACCTGACTAAAATTACCGCCCAATATTTCAGCGACAGCCTTGGCTGGGCATTTTCTCTGGTACTTATTGGGTTTATGTTGATGGGGGTTGCTTATCTGGCAGTGCGTTTGAATCGGCGTTATGTTTCCCATATAAACCAATAAAGCTTTCACAGCAGCTTATAACGAGATGACTTATTAGCGCGTACGATTATCACACACAGGCTATAGCTGCAGCCAGTTCTCCACTTTCAGCCCAGGTACGCGGGAAAACTCACCGACATTGGCGGTCACAACCGTAAGGTCACTCGCCAAGGCATGCGCGGCAATCAGCAAATCGTTTGGCCCGATGGGAGTTCCCTGGCGCGTCAGGTGATAGCGTATTGCTGCGTACTGGTGGTCAGCGGGTACTTCCAGTGGCAAGATTTCCAATGCAGAGAGGATTAGATCGACACGATCAGCAAGTTGTTCAGAGTTTGACTTCGCGGCACCAAAGCGAAGTTCTGCAGCAACGATAATGCTGGTGCAAACACTGTCCTCGCCGGCCTTGGTAATCCGGGTTGCCACTATGCCCTGTGGATGACGAACCAGGTCTGACAGGATGTTGGTATCCAGCAAATACGCCAGCGATCCGCTCACAGCGATACGGCATCCAGCGGTGGCAAGTCGTTATCCACATCGGGGAAAGGTTCTCGCAGTGGCTCCATGGAGGCCAGCAGCACCAGTAGCTTGCCTTTGCGAATTGGCTCCACAATCAGGCGGTCGCCCTCCTTGCTGATAAGCGCTTCTTCGCCTTCCAGTTCGAATTCGCGGGGAATGCGAAGTGCCTGATTACGCCCGTTGCGAAAGAGGCGTACCTGGCGTTCGTGGGCGGTCATTCGAGTACCCTCCAATTAATGTATATGCCAAAGCATATGCCAGATGGTCTGCTAAGTCAACCACGAGTCTTGTCCAATATGGAATGATACTGAGTGAGGTGTATGTTTCTAATTGGAAATGATACTGAACTGATCTAATTTCTGTTCATGATGGAGGAATGAATACCATCATGAATGACTCAAATATCAACACGCTGGAAAAAATGCGCCAGTTTCTTGCAGGCACTGATCAAGTCGAGCTAGTAATCGACGGCAGGATTCAACGCTATGATTTCATCAAACGGACGCTGATGAGGTTCAAATATCGTTCCCTGCATCGATCCGATAAAGGTTTACTGTTACACTACATTGCGCGTATCAGCGGCTATTCCCATGTGCAAGTTAAACGCCTGGTGGCCAGTTACCTAAAGCACGGAAAACTACGATGGCGCCATACCGTCACCCGTGGATTTGCCAAACGATATACCGATAAAGATTGTAGGCTCCTGGCACAAACCGATACGCTGCACGGCACTTTGTCCGGGCACGCCACTAAAAAGATCTGCGAACGCGCGTTTGTAATCTTTGAGCAGCCTGAATATGAGCGACTCGCGGGCATTTCGGTCTCACATCTTTATAACCTTCGCAAATCTAAGTCTTATCAGCGCCGCCGGCGCCACTTTGAGAAAACCAGGTCTAAGCCTTCTGATATCGGCCAAAGAAGAAAACCCGCGCCCAATGATCAGCCGGGCTATATCCGCATAGATACAGTGCATCAGGGTGACTTAGACAAGATCAAGGGGGTTTACCATATCAATGCCGTTGATGAGGTCACTCAGTTTGAGATCATTGCCTCAACACAGAAAATATCAGAACAATTCTTAATCCCTATTTTAATCCACATGCTGGAGCAATTCCCATTTGTGATCAAAGGCTTTCACGCTGATAATGGCAGTGAATATATTAATCGAGCGGTGGTTAAAATGCTCAATAAGCTGTTAATCGAACTGACCAAATCAAGAGCCCGACACTGCAACGATAATGCATTGGTAGAGTGTAAGAACGGCGCAATTGTTAGAAAACACCTTGGATTTGTACATATCCCACAAAAATGGGCACCTCTGATCAATCGATTTACTACTGACTTTCTCAACCCTTATCTGAACTTCCACCGCCCTTGTTTCTTTGCTGAAACCAAAACCGATAAAAAAGGCAAACAAATAAAAACGTATCCATACCGATGTATGATGACACCCTATGAAAAACTTAAATCCCTAAACAATGCAGAAACTTATCTCAAAGCTCATTTCTCATTCGCAATGCTGGATGATCTTGCTTACAAAATCAGTGATAATGAATCCGCAAAACAACTCAACGAGGAAAAATTCAAACTATTTAAAACCATCTTTGAACAGAAATAAGAAAACTCCATGTCAGACTCACCTCAGTATCATTTCTGTATTGGAATAGACTCACGCCTATCAAATCATCACCACTGGTATATGCCGCTAATCCAAACTTTAGAAGCTAACTGGTTTCCGCTTTTTGCTCACGGGAAAGTAACATCTTAAGACCTTCTTGAGGTGGTAGTTGCTGGTGGATGATGGCATAGAGTACTTCTGAAATTGGCATTTCCACTTTGTTAACCTGGGCTTGCCTATGAACTTCCTCGGCGGTGTTTATACCCTCAACCACCTGGCCAATATCTGCCAGAGCTGTTTCTGCACTATCGCCCCGCCCCAAAGCCAGCCCAAAACGGCGGTTCCGGGATTGATCACCAGTACAGGTTAACACCAGATCCCCCATACCAGCCAGACCCATCAAGGTTTCTTTTCTGGCACCCATAGCATCGCCCAGACGCATCATTTCTACCAAACCCCGGGTAATTAGAGCCGCGCGGGCATTATCACCAAGCTGCATCCCATCGGCTATGCCGGTAGCTACAGCCAATACATTTTTAACTGCACCACCGAGCTCGGCGCCAATCAGGTCATCACTGGTATAGGTGCGAAAATAGCCGTGGTGGAAAGCGTCTGCCATTAGCTGAGTAAATTCTGCATCAGTACCTGCAACAGTCACCGCCGTGGGCAATCCCAAAGCAACTTCTTTAGCAAAAGATGGACCGGTTAATAAAGCCAAAGGGGTGGATTCTGGCAGCATATCTCTGGCAACTTCATGCAATAAACGGGCGCTACCAGGCTCAAAACCTTTGCTGGCCCAAATTAAACCACGACTGGCATCGAGATGCGGCAATGCCAGTGCCAGCATAGATCCAAAACCATGACTGGGAGTGGCAATCAGAAAATGATCAATACCCTCTATGGCATCAGCAATATCTACCCGCGCGCTAAGGTTTTCCGGGAAAGCAATGCCCGGAAGGAAACGCTCATTACTACTGGCAGCCTGAATCTTCGCCAGGTGAGCCGGATCCCTGCCCCAGAGCCGAACCTGATGGCCGGCGCGGGCTAACTGTAACGCCAGTGCTGTGCCCCAAGAGCCAGCACCAGCGACTGCGAATATCAACTCGGACATTTTACTAAGGATCCGGAGTTTGCGCGGTAGCTGGCAAAACAGATTGGTTGATCGTTCGATAAAGCATAGCGATAGCTATGGTTGGAGAAGGATAAGCCAAGCTGTGAAGCCAGGTGCATTGCAAAACCGGATAGGACGAACTGTAACCAACAGCAATACGCTAAAACAAACTCTTGCTCTTGCTTAGAGTACAAAACTATCATTTTACGATCCGCCTTAGTGAAATGTCCGAGTCAGGTCTAGTCAAACTTCTCCGGCAGGCTCGGCGTTAGCGGTAGCTTCTGCTTGCATCTGCTGTAGGCGCTGGGCATACAAAGCATCAAAGTTAACTGGCTGCAATACCAACGGAGGGAAACCGCCATCACTTACCAGACCAGAGATCATGGCACGCGCGAACGGGAACAATGTGTTCGGGCAAAGGGTATTCAAAGCCGCATGATGGGTTTGCTCGTTGAAACCGGAAATCTGGAAAATTCCTGCTTGAGCCACTTCTGCCAAGTAAGCAGTCTTCTCACCTACGGTTGCGGTAACTGTGATGGTCAAAGTAACCTCAAACAACTCTTTATCCATCTCTTCTACGCGCTGGCCAAGGTTGAGCTTAATGTCAGTTTGCCCTTGCTCGGTAAAAATCCCAGGGGCATTAGGTACCTCAAAGGAAACATCCTTAGCAAATAACTTCTGTACTAAAAACTGAAATTCATTAGGATTAGCTTCGCCAGTTGCAGCTACTGCCGCTTCCGGATTAGTCTGATTGTTGTCATCAGCCATATTATTTCTCTCTCATAAGTTCTGGATCTGAATTCTTACAGATCGCCATTAAAATAGATTCTGCTTTGAAATATTCATTAACATCAAGCATATACATATTCACATTGATTTAGGATGTTTTAACCGGCAGATGATCACTGAGCCACTGCGCCATGCCACCGCGGAGCAAACTAACCTTGGCATAACCCTGCTTTAGCAGGCTGGCCGCAGCTTGATGTGCCGTGTTACCGGTTTTACACACCACTATAATGGGGCGTTGTTTCAGTTTTTCAATGTCTGCACCTGAGTTTTTTAACTGCTCCATAGGCAAATTCCAGGCTCCAGCAATGTGGGCTTTCCGGAAAACATCCTGATTGGAGACATCTACAATCGCGGCATCTTCATTATTTATTAACCGCACGGCCTCGGTAGTAGTGATTTCCTTATAACCACGCGAAGCGCGGCTAATTTCGGAAAACACTAACATTCCGGCAACGGCTACAAAAGCTATTACCATCAGGGAATTATTGCCAGCAAACTCTATTAATTGATCCATATTTGTGTTTCTCTTGGAATTATGCGTAGTCTGAGGGCGAATTATCCAGCAAATCACGCAAATAACAAGCCCGGAGGAACTATTATGCGATAATTCTGCATTCCTTGACCATTTATACCGATAATTACCCAAATGCAAGCAACCAACACATCAACAATCGAGACCATTAAACGCCCCCTGCTATTGTTAATCCTTGACGGCTGGGGATACCGCCAACCAGCACCTGATAACGCCATCAGTAACGCCACCACCCCGTCCTGGGATCAAATGTGGGCTACGGGAGCGCATACGCTATTACAAACATCTGGGCTCGCTGTGGGTTTACCCGCAGGACAAATGGGGAATTCTGAAGTTGGGCACATGAATATAGGTGCCGGGCGGGTGGTTTATCAGGACTATACCCGTATTGATAAGGCAATTGCAGATGGCGAGTTCGAGCATAATTCTGTGCTCTGTGAGGCGATTGATAAATCTGTTGGCAAGCGCCTACACATCATGGGCTTGTTATCACCGGGCGGCATCCATAGTCACGAAGATCAATTTTTCGCTACTATAAAACTTGCCCAGCAGCGCGGTGCCAGCCAGATTATCGTACATGCTTTTCTTGATGGCCGCGATACCCCACCCCGCAGTGCGCTGGCATCTATCAATAAACTGGAAGCTTTACTCAAGCAAATACCCACAGCCCAAATTGGCAGTATTTGTGGGCGCTACTATGCGATGGACCGCGACCAGCGCTGGCAACGCACTGAACGCGCCTGGGATATGCTGGTGAATGGGTCTGCCCCATATACATTTGAGACTGCCGCAGCCGGACTTGAAGCTGCCTACTCTCGTGGTGAAAATGATGAATTCGTACAACCCAGCCTGATCAGTGGCAGCCCACCTGTAAGCACTGGCGATAGTGTAATTTTTATTAATTTCCGTGCCGACCGCGCGCGCCAGTTGAGCCAGGCTTTTGTGGCCAAGGGCTTTTCCGACTTCCAGCGCCAGGCCCCAGCATTGACAAGCTTTGTCAGCATGACTGAATACCTGAAAGGTTTACCCGCCAAGGTCGCTTTCCCCGCAGTGGAACTAGATAATGTGTTTGGGGAATTACTAGCTGCTGCTGGCTTGACCCAATTACGCGCCGCCGAAACCGAAAAATACGCGCATGTAACTTTTTTCTTTAATGGTGGTCGCGAGCAGCCATTTGTAGGCGAAAACCGCTGCCTGATTCCATCACCAAAAGTTACCACTTACGACCTTCAACCACAAATGAACGCCCCCTTATTGCAGGCGGCTCTGGTCGAGGCCATTGAGTCGGAGAAATATGCTGTAATTATTGCCAATGTAGCCAACCCTGATATGGTTGGGCACAGCGGCAAGTTGGACGCTGCAATTGAGGCAGTTGAAGCAGTTGACCTACTCCTGGGGGCTGTCTGGCAGGCAATTCAGGCCGCCGATGGCACCCTGCTGATTACCGCAGACCACGGCAATGTAGAGCAGATGAGCGACCCGCAAAGCGGCCAGGCCCATACCGCCCACACTACCAATCCAGTACCCTTTTTATACGCCGGGTTTAGCGGTGAGTTAAAGCCAGAGGGTAGCTTGCGCGATATCGCCCCAACTATGCTGGGCTTGCTGGGAATGGATACTCCGGCAGAAATGAGTGGTAGTAGTTTAATACTACCCCAGGATTAAGTTGCCCGCTGCCGCCTACAAAAAACCATTTCAAAGCCTGAAATTCCTGGCTTTATTGTTCTTTCTGGGTGGAATATTTACGCTAGTAGTCACGGCGGAAACCAGCAAACAGAAACAAACCCGTTTACAAATAGAGCAGTTAGCAAAAACCATCCAGTCGCTACAACTACAGCTGGAAGATGCCCGCGAAGATTTCCGGGAACAACAAAATTCCCTCAAGGAAATGGATCTGACAGTTCAGGCTGCTCGTCTGGAGTTGCGCGATTTGGATCAGCAAACTAAAGCACAACAAACCCAAATCGAGAAACTACTAAAACAACAGCAGGAAGTTTTACAGGAACTCGGGCTGGAAAAATCTCAACTTGGTGAACAGTTGCGCCAGGCATGGTTATTAGGCCGGGGCAACCAGTTAAAGTTAATCCTCAACCAGGATAACTTAACCGCTGGTAATCGCATGCTCACTTATTATCGTTATTTTAATAAATCTCGTTTAACCCAGATTGAAGCCTTTGATCAACAACTATCCATACTGGAAGATAACTTCCAGCAACTGCAAGTAGCCCGTCTGCAATTGGAGCAATTACAAACCATCGCCACAGAAAAACTTGCAGTCCTGGAAACCCAAAGACAGCAACGAAAAACATCAATGACTGAACTTGACCGTCAAATTGTTGCCAAATCCAGCAGGCTAGAGGAATTCAAGCGCAACCGCCGGGATCTGGAAACCCTGCTGGAACGGTTACAGGGTTTACTAGCAGATATCCCCGCAGACCTTGGTGTGGATAAACCATTGAAGGAACTCAAAGGTAGCTTGCCGAAACCCTTAAATGGCCGGATTCGCTACCGCTTTGGCGATCGACGCGGCACCGATATGCGCTGGAAAGGCTGGTTTATTGAAGCCGAAGTTGGCAGCAATGTACAAAGCATAGCCACTGGCCGGGTGGCCTATGCCGATTGGTTACGCGGCTATGGGCTGATGCTTATTGTTGATCATGGTGATGGTTTTATGAGTTTATACGGTAATAATGAGACTTTATTTAAGGCTGTAGGCGAGTGGGTTGAAGCCAAAGAGGTAATTGCGCAAAGTGGGCCAGCAGTAAGTAACTCCTATAATGGTCTATACTTTGAGTTACGCCAGCAAGGTAGGGCAACTAACCCCGCTCACTGGTTAAAGAAATAAATGGACCACAGAATGCGAAGAATTAAACTATATACAAGCTACCTGTTATTTGCTGGACTACTCGCCGCCAGCATTAACACGCATGCCGCTACAGTCAGCGATTCGGAACTCAAGGATTTACGCGCCTTCACCGAGGTTTATTCCAAGATCCGAGATGAATATATAGACCGCCCGGATCAACACCAGATTTTTGAAAATGCCATCCGCGGAATGTTACTCGATTTAGACCCGCACTCAAGCTACCTCAGCAAAAAAGAATATGCTCGACTAAATAATCAGTCACTGGGGCAATACAACGGCATCGGGGTAGAAATTTCCACCATCGACAAACAGCTTGAAATTGCCGGTCTATTGGCTGGCTCACCTGCCGAAACTGCAAACATCAAGGTTGGAGATATCATTATAGCTATTGATGGCAAGTCAGTTAAAGACCGCCCCCTGAAAGACTCGTTGGAAAGTCTGAGAGGCAAGGCTGGCACTAGCGTAAGCCTAAAAATAATCCAACAGCGCAACGGCAAAACTCGCCGGGTGCCACTGCAACGAGCAATTATTTATATAAATGCAGTTAGCTCAAAGCGACTGGAAAATAACTATCTGTATTTACGCATTGATAGTTTTCAGCTAAACACCGCAGCTGAGGTAAGAACTGAATTGGAGCAACAACTAGAACTATCTCCAATTCCAGGATTAATTTTAGACCTGCGAAATAATCGTGGCGGCATTCTGCATAGCGGTGTCGGTGTTGTAGACCTGTTTATTACAGAAGGCTTGATAGTTAGCACCAAAACCCGCGATAACACTGCGGGCATGCGCTTATCTGCAAACTCTGATCAACTACTGGCAAGCACGCCTATTATGGTGTTGATTGATCGCGACACAGCCTCAGCTGCGGAAATCGTTGCCGGGGCCCTGCAAGACACCAACCGGGCAACCATTTTGGGTGAAAACTCATTTGGCAAAGGCTCAATTCAATCCGTTATCCCACTGAGTAATGGCGGAGCACTAAAGTTAACCACAGCGCATTATTTCACCCCCTCAGGGCGCGCTATTCAAGCCAACGGAATCATACCCGATATACTCGCCAAAGCCATGTTAACTGAGGACTCAGCAAATAGTGTAGTCAGTAGTGACTCCATTAAGAGCGGCCAAAAAGACAAAGACCCCACCTTAACCGAAGCACTCGATTTGCTTCGAGTTATAAGTCACAGTAGTGAATCCAGTAACTTTTGATTTCTTCTACAGCCAAGCCTCCTTTCCTTGACAGGCTATATGCATATACCGTACATTTACCCTGAACAGACTCTTTACAGAGCTGTTGCTAGGGGGCAATGTCTTCTACACCCCCATTATTTTAGATGAAAGGAGTCATCTTAAAAACAGGGGGTTTCATGTAGTTGTTGTATATTGCAATAGCACTGATATAGATTCCCCGGTCAACAGGTGACTTCCACGGAGGAAGTTATGGCTGCTGTGCGTTTAGCGTTAGTTTTTTTCACCCTTATCTTGGCAACCCAGACTGGGGACTGTACTAATAACTGTGTAACTGCTTATCATTAACCCCCTAAATGGGAAAGATAAGCAGACTATGAACAGAGAAGACCTCGAAGCTTTTGCCCGCGAAGCGGCAAAAAGCATGATATTTCAAACAGTGGTAATAATCGCAACGGCCATACCACCAAGATTTTGCGTACGGAAGAAGGCCAGTTTGAATTAAAGACTCCCCGTGACCGACAGGGTAGTTTTGAACCCCGCCTAGTTAAGAAACATCAATCCCGTTTTACCTCAATGGATGACAAGATCATCAGCCTGTATGCCAAGGGCATGACCACCCGGGAAATCGTTGCTACCTTTAAGGAAATGTATGGTGCGGATGTCTCAGCCAGCCTGATCTCCAAGGTCACTGATGCCGTAATTGAAGAAGTTATTGAATGGCAATCCCGACCACTGGATGCTGTATATCCCATTGTTTATCTGGACTGTCTGGTGGTTAAAATCCGGCAGGATAAGCGGGTGATTAACAAAGCCGTTTATCTGGCGCTCGGTGTTAATATGGAGGGTCACAAGGAGCTGCTGGGCATGTGGCTATCTGAAAATGAAGGTGCCAAGTTCTGGTTAAGTGTGCTTACGGAGCTGCAAAACCGTGGTGTGAAGGATATTTTGATTGCGTGTGTGGATGGGTTGAAAGGCTTCCCCGATGCCATCAATACGGCTTTCCCAGAAGCCCAGATCCAGCTCTGTATTGTGCATATGGTGCGTAATTCAATCAAGTATGTGCCCTGGAAAGACTACAAGCCTGTAACAGCCGATTTAAAGCAAATATACCAAGCTGTCACTGAGGAAGAGGCGCTACTCGCACTGGATGATTCTCTGCTCGTTGGGATGACAAATACCCCCAGATCAGCCGTTCCTGGCACAGTCACTGGGAGAACCTGAATACGCTGTTTAATTACCCTGCGGATATCCGCAGGGCGATCTATACCACCAATGCCATCGAGTCGCTGAACAGCGTTATCAGGAAAGTTCTGAAGAAACGGAAATTATTCCCTACCGATGATGCAGCTAAGAAAGTCATTTATTTGGCCATATGTGATGCATCAAAAAAATGGACGATGCCCATACGGAACTGGAAAGTTGCGCTGAATAGATTTATGATCGAATTTGAAGATCGCTTGCAGGACTACATTTAACCAATGGCAGTTACACAGTTTAAATTACACCCTCTTGCTCAGCATTGTAAAAGTCGTAATGAGACTGTACCCAACATCAGTACCATCGGCCGGTTGATAGCCGACGCACCCGATAAAGTGCGTTCCTGCCCGATTCAGGCGCGCCCCAAAGGAAAGCTCAAACGCTATCGCCGTAGTAAAGTTACCCGCAAGCCTAAAGGCTATGTGGCCCAAACGCCAGGAGAGTGTATCGCTATGGATACTATCGAGAGGCGACTGGATAATCTGAAGCGATATGTGATGACATTAACAGATCCCTACAGCCACTATGCATTTGCTGCTACGGTACCCCGATGCAGTAGCGTATGGGCAAAACGTGTATTTGAAAGCGCCCAACGAACCTACCCATTCGCATTTAAGAAGACCCTCACTGACAACGGCAGTGAGTTAAAAGGCGGTTTTGACCAGATGCTCAACGACTTGCATATACCCCACTGGCATACCTATCCAAAAACACCAAAAATGAATGCGCATTGTGAGCGCTTTAATCGCACCATTCAGGATGAATTTGTTGACTATCACGAAGATTTATTATTTTACGACTTGCCTGCATTTAATGAAAAGCTGGCCGACTGGCTTGTCTGGTACAACTATCAACGCCCCACCATAGCCTAAACCAGACTCCTCCGGTTACAATGCTCATCAAACATCAACCAAAGTGCAATATGTGGTGGACGCATACAAAGTATTGCTGTTTGCTTATCGGCAGGTTAGTATAAATTCAAATGATAAAAATAAGGGCAAAGCAAATCCGCAGTATTCTATTAATCATTATTATTACTGCGTTTTTTTTCCTGGCAACAGTTTGGGACAGTATTTATTACCGCTTTGCAGCTGTACCTGAAGAGATTCAATACTTGGGATCATTTTCCTGTGAAAACTGCCATCAGGCTGAATACGATGATTGGTATAACAGCCTGCATCGCAAAATGATGCGAAGAGTAGCTGAAGATGGTGCGATCTTGGCCGACTTTGACTCTGCCAATACTCCAGCGGGGCTACATATTGAAGATGCCCACTGGGTTATAGGCAGCAAGTGGGAGCAACAGTTTATGGGCCACGATGGCCGCACAGAAACTTTATTGCCAGGAGCCTGGAATGTTGCCAGCGAAAGCTGGAAAACCAAATCCTGGGATGGCTGGTCAGAACCTTTCCCCTTACAACGCTGCCATGGCTGCCACACGGTAGGCTTGGATTTGACCACTGGAGACTTTGTTGAGGCCGGGATTTCCTGTGAATCATGCCATGGACCCGGGCAATGGCATGTCAAGAGCAAAGGCATTGCTAAAATCCACAGCGGACTTGAGGCAGAACAATGCGGTCAATGCCATCTGCGAGGTCGTTCTGTGGATGGTGCTACATTCTTTCCCCATGGCTTTAAGCCAGGGCAAAATCTGGATGACTTTTTTGTGGAATGGGAACCCGACTATATCCAGAACTCTTCTGCCTGGTGGGGTAATGGCCGGGAGCGTAAACGCCATCAGCAATACACTGCATGGAAAGTCGGCGGGCATGTAAATGCCTTGCAATCATTAACAGAAAATTACTCTGGAAAATACGGGGAGGTAACCCCAGATTGCTTGCAGTGCCATTCGGCTGAAGGTTTCTTTGCCACCGACAAGCCACTTAAACTAGAGGATGCGCAAAACGGTATTACCTGTAGCGTATGCCATCAAGTCCACGGCGATTTAGATAAGCCTCGCGCCCAGTGCGCAGATTGCCACACCCAGGGGGCTTATTATCACCAGGAAGAATCTCTGAAAGACCATATCCCTTGCCCCTTGGAGGAAATCACCTGCGTAGACTGCCATATGCCGCTGACAGTAAAAAATGGTGGTTATTACTCGATACGCACGCACCACCCAGGCATTGTTGAACCCAAGGAAAGTGAACAATTTGGGGTTCCCAGCTCATGTGCTAATAGTGGCTGCCATAAAAATACCAGTGTTGAGGAACTAACCGAGAAATTTAATCATTTTTACAGCAAGCCTACTTCCCCAATCCCGAGATAGAGGCGCGATATGATGTGTATGACAGCTCTTTTACGTCCTGTAATCGCTGCATTCGTGCATCCATGCACATTATATTGGTTTCACAGTGAAATAAAAAATATGAGTCGCTAGTGTATTTTTTTGTATCTGATCTAATCTGTCCAAAGAATAGGTTGTAAATAAAGCTTCCTTAAGTTGTGAATAAATCCTTCTTAAGTTGTAAATAAAATTCCCTTAAGTTGTAAATAAACCTTCCTTAAGTTGTGAATAACAATCAGTATGAGTTAATATAAATTAAGAATGTTTGTAAATAAAATTAAGTTACAAGATGTAAAACTAAGGTCTTTTATGGTCAGAAGAAGAAAATCTGTAGAAATACAAGAGTTTATATTAAATAATGTAAGTAAATATCCTAAAGCGATAGGGAGGGTTGCTGCTGAAAAATTTAATATTTCCAGATCTGCAATCAGCAAACACCTTAACTCTCTCATTAAAATGGGAGTATTAAGGTCAGCAGGAAATACTAAAGCACGCATTTATCAATTAAGTTCATTAGTTGATAAAACCTATGTAATTGAATTGACACCAACACTTCAAGAAGATGCTGTATGGCGAAGTAACATTCGTCCTTTGTTGCTGGATAATTTTGAAGCAAGCAATGAAGTGCTGGAGATTTGTCAGCATGGGTTTACAGAAATGCTAAATAATGCAATAGACCATTCAGGCTCCGATAAAGTCGCGATCACTGTACAACTGAATGCAATCAATATTCACATGTTTATAGAAGACTTCGGTATCGGAATTTTTAGAAAGATACAAAAAGATTTCGACCTAGATGACCCTCGACATGCATTATTAGAGTTATCAAAAGGAAAACTAACTTCTGATAAAAGCAAACATTCAGGTGAAGGCATATTTTTTACCTCTCGTATGTTTGATAAATTTTCACTAGTGTCCCGTTAACTATCAATTAAAAGGCCTGAAATCCCATACAATTTGTTATAATGAATTCACCACAAACCATTGAACAAATAAGGAAAAATCAGGCCATGGCTCATTATAACACTGTGTTCTCCCAACTGCTCA
>JAJRYF010000098.1 GCA_024275935.1 Gammaproteobacteria bacterium
CGCCATCTTTGCCTGCAACTCATCTTGTTGCATTTTTTCAGTTAATTCATCCAGTGAAGAAAAATTTTCTTCAGCTCGAATCCGCTCTATTAAATTGACTTTAATCCGTTGACCGTAAAGGTCTCCGGAATAGTCAAAAAGGTGTGCTTCCAGCAATAACTCACTACCACCGATAGCAGGCCGGTGGCCAATACTGGCAACTCCCGGATAAGCACCTTCCCAGGTCTCCACGATAACCGCAAACACCCCCATAACCGGGCAAGGGCGGTGGTGCATTGGTATATTAGCTGTAGGATAACCCAGTTTTCTACCCAGCTGTTGACCTTTCACCACCCGCCCTGAAAGGCTGAATGGCTGACCCAGGAAATCTGCTGCCAAACGCATATAACCAGAACCCAAAGCCTCGCGTAGGCGGGTACTGCTAACCCGCACCCCGGCAGCACAAACAGGGGCTAAACTTTGCACGCTAAAACCATGCATCTGGCCAAATTTAAGCAACATTTCCATATCGCCTCGGCGGCCTTCACCAAAACGAAAATCATCGCCAATAAACAAAGCCCTGGTATCAAGCTGTGCAACCAGAATTTGCTCAATAAAGTCTTCTGCCGATAACTGTGCCAAAGCCTGATTAAAGCGCAACAATACAGTTTGATCCAAACCCCACTGGCGTAATTGAAATAGTTTTTCGGTGGTTGACTGCAGCCGATATGATTGCGTGGAGCGATCGAAAAACTGGCGTGGCAGAGGCTCAAAACTAAGCAGTGTAGACAGCAGATCTCCGGCGGCGGCACTCTTCAGAACCGCGTTTATAAGCGCCTGATGCCCAAGGTGCAGGCCATCAAAATTACCAATGGTAACCGCCGCACCACCGCTGGCCTTGCCCGCCCGATCAAGATCCCTGATTACCCGCATGAATGCTGGCCACCTATGCCTAAACAAAGGCGATAGTATACCAGTGTTCTAGCCGTCTGAACCGCGCTTTAGATCAACGGGTCTAAGCCCGGCGAGGAAGCTTACCCCAGTATAAATAATAGCTCCAATAACAACCAATGCTGCAAGCCAGCTGACCCGTTGCAATAGGTAGAACTCACCCCACTGAGCAATATTAGGGGATAAATAATATAACCCCAAACCCATAAGTAGTGCGGCGGAGAATACTGCCAGCCCCATTCGTGACCAGCCTGGCTCTGGTATATAATGCCCCGCCTTGCGTAAGGATCGATATAGCCAGATGGCATTCAGCCAGGAAGATACTCCACTAGCAAGTGCCAAGCCAGCATGCGCGCCCGGTATATCCAGCCATAACATACTGCCGACAAAAGCCAGGTTCAGTAGCATATTGATCCCCATGGCAATAATTGCTATCCGCATCGGTGTTTTGGTGTCCTGGCGGGCGTAAAATCCTGGTGCCAACACTTTTACTGCAATAAATGCGGGTAGACCAGCGGCATAGGCTATCAATGATAGCGACGACATATACACATCGTGCACTTTGAAAGCCCCATACTGGAACATGGTGGTTAACAAAGGCCCGGCCAGTACTGCTAAACCAACCGCTGCCGGAATGGTAATCACTACCGCCAAGCGCATAGCCCAGTCAATAGTGGCAGAAAAAGCTTGCTGATTACTAGCGGTATGTTTACGCGCCAAGCTAGGCAAGATTACCGTAGAAAGCGCTACCCCAAAAACCCCAATCGGGAACTCCATCAAGCGGTCTGAATAACTTAGCCAGGAAACGCTGCCGACAATCAGAAATGAAGCAATCAGGGTATCAAATAGCAAGTTAACCTGGGCCACCGATGAGCCAATCAGGGTAGGTATCATCAGCTTTAACATTCTGCGCACACCAGAATGCTTCCACCCCCAGCGTGGACGCGGCATCAAGCCATGTTTCATTAGTGCCGGGAGCTGCACCAGCAGTTGTAAAATACCAGCCACCAACACGGCCCACGCCAGCACTTCTACTGGATTTTCAAAGCGGTCTGAAAAATATATGGTTGCAGTAATAAAAGAAATATTTAACAGTGCCGGGGTTAATGCCGGCAGTAGAAACTTCTCAAAAGTATTAAGTATCCCACCAGCTAGTGCCGTTAATGAAATAAATAGAATATATGGGAAAGTGATCCGCAGCATATGTGAGGAAAGCTCAAATGACTCTCGCCCATCCAGATACCAGCCGGGCGCAAATACAGTCATAATTGCAGGTGCTGCGAACACCCCGATGGCGGTAATAATCAGCAGCACCGAAAGCAAGGTTCCAGTAACCGCATCAATTAAAGATTTCAGCGCCTCATGGTCCCCCCGCTCACGATACTCAGAAAGTATCGGTACAAACGCCAGAGAAAATGAGCCTTCAGCAAATAAACGCCGCAGGAAATTTGGGATCCGAAAAGCTACAAAAAATGCGTCCGTGTCTCCGCTGGCACCAAACCAGCGAGCAAAAACCACCTCACGCAATAAGCCCAGAACTCTGGAAATCATTGTCATGGAGGAAACTAACGCAGTTGATTTTAATAATTTCACTGATCAATCCTAAGCCCAGAAGCCAGCCCATTGTTTTGACAGCACTTTCTCAGCGTTGCCACAGGCATATTTTTCCGCTATTTTATTGACAATTAAGGCTAATAAGGGCATAATTTCTGGCTCGTTTTTATGAATTTACATTTTGGAGTAACCCGTGGCTAATAGTTTATCAGCTCGCAAGCGCGCCCGTCAGTCAGAACGCAATCGTATGGCTAATGCCTCGCAACGCTCACGCATGCGCACCACCATCAAACAAGTAATCAGTGCCATTGAAGGCGGTGATAAAACTGCTGCGCAAAGCGCGTTTAAAGTTGCTGTGCCAGCAATCGATCGCTCTGTAAGCCAAGGCATTATGCATCGTAACAAAGCTGCCCGGCATAAGTCTCGCTTGAATCAGCATATCCAGAATATGGCCTGATTTCCGGCAGATTTGATAATATAAAAAAGCCCCGAATATCGGGGCTTTTTTATATGCAATAAACACGCACTCTAACTTCAAGCATATACCTTAGAAACCAGAAACCCCTTAGTCTGAAATCAAGCAGCTTGCGCTACCGGCAGATTAAACTCAAAGCGTGTACCCTGGTTAACTATACTTTCAACTTTAATCCGGCTACCATGCAAATCGAGTATTTTGCTGACAATAGCAAGCCCTAAACCGGTAGACTCATGCTCTTGGTCCGGGCTCTGCTCGCCGTGATAGTAACGATCAAATACATGCTCAATATCAGCAGCAGGAATTCCGCAACCAGTGTCCGCAACTTCTACCTGCAGGCGATTATCAAAGTGCTGTAGCTGGATCCGTATTTCTCCACCTCGGGGCGTATATTTAAGTGCATTGCGCAGTAGATTTTCCAGCACCCGCTGGATCAAACTTATATCGGCATACACAGTGGAATAACCGCGCCCACCAACTACTGTTATCTTGACACCTTTTGTGCTCGCCTCTAATTCAAAATCCTGGGTGACATCCTGTAACAGCTCCGCTAGTGAAAATGCTTCAGAGACGGGGTCTATACTGTGTGCCTCCAGGCGTGAAAGATCAAACAAATCACCGATTAACTGCCCTAAGCGACTAGTATGTTTACGAGTAATTTCCAAGTATCTGTGGCGTTCTTCGGAACTCAGCGTGGAATTTTTTAACAACATGGTTTCTACATAGCCGTGCATTGAAGCTAATGGCGTACGCAGGTCATGGGAAACATTAGTGACCAGCTCTCGCCGCAGGCGATCGGTTTCTTTAAGTCGTTCAAACTGTTCCCGAATTTTCGCGGCCATATGACCAAAGGCCTGGCGTAACTGTTGAATCTCGTCGCCCCCCTGTGCAGTTGGCGTAATCGCTATTGTCATTTCGGGGTCAAAGTTGCTTTCAGTGAAGCGCGTTACATTCAAGGTTAACTTAGATAAACGGCGGGTCATCAAGGAAAAAACCAACAAGCCAACAAGAAAGGCCGCCAGGATAATTGCCAGCAAGGCACCAAAGCTGATTCTCTGAACATAACTGCCACGAATATCTTGCGCCAGCTCATCGTACTTCTTGCCTCCAAGAATAGCGTAGAGATAACCCTGCAACTGCTCTCCATCCATTACCGGAAAGGCCGAGAAAACTTTGTCCCGATCCAAGTTACGCGGGTCAGTACCGCGTATCGGCATCTCCGCCTCACCATCAATCAACTTCCGCACGGGTGCGAGGTCAACACTATCGGCCTGAATAGACTCAGGCGGAAAGGCGTGACCTAGTATCCGCCCCTGCTTGTCGAGCAAATAAACTTCGACTGTGGGATTGATAACCATTGCTTGTTGGGCCAATTGCATAAGCGAAGCCTCATCCACCTCACCCTGCTTGATCAGTTGTCGCTCCCCGGTAACATACATGGCAATGGGGGCATTCAAACGCTGGGTGATTTCTTCGTAGTAATTTTTATTGCTATAGCGTTCGATCAAAAAGAAGGCGCTACCTACCAATAACACAATAGCTAACAAAGCCAGCGATAACTTGGCGAAGAGCGTATTCATGAGTGCAGGCGCACTACATTATCCTGCCTAGGCTGCGCTAGGGTAACGGCAATGTTATCTAGAGGCCGAACATCCAGTTTATAGCCAACACCCCAGACCGTAACAATGTACTCAGGATCAGATGGGTTATCCTCAATCTTGGCACGCAAGCGATTGATATGCGAGTTTACCGTATGCTCGTAGCCATCATGGCCATAGCCCCAAACACTGTCGAGCAACTGAGTACGTGAGAAAACCTGCCCAGGATGGCGGGTAAAGTGTAATAGCAAGTCGAATTCGCGGGCCGTTAGTAATATCTCAGCACCATCCAACTTAAGCTCTCGACCGATAGGATTGATTTGCAATGATCCAAGCACGATGTTTTCAGTGCCAGTGTCAAAGCGCTTTCCAAGGGATTCAACCCGCCTGAAGATCGCCTTTACCCTAGCCATTAACTCGGAAACACTAAACGGCTTGGTAACATAGTCATCAGCACCTAACTCCAGCCCCAGCACTCGATCCAGCTCGGAAGACTTTGAAGTCAGCATTAGAATCGGTATATAAGCATTTTCACGCCTGAGCATTCGGCAAATTGACAAGCCATCAGGCCCAGGCAGGCGTAAATCCAACATCACCAAATCCCAGCCACCAGCTGATGCTAGACGCATACCTTCGTAACCATCAGCTGCCAGAGTCACCTCACAATTAATATCCAACAAGTGCAATTGAATCAATTGCGCGATATCAAGCTCATCTTCTACTACCAGTACCTTACGCTTATTCATGGGTTTATTCCCTCTGTTGTATACAAACATAGACCTGATTTATAACGAAAGTATCACAATAATTTTTTATTGATAAATTTCAGGCCACAAATCAATCACTTATACGACCACAACAAAATTAGCAGATGTGATAACCGCGTGAATAGTCTCCCGTATACTTCTCCATACCATCGGAACAAAACATCGGTGGTTACTTATTCCATACCCAAGGAGAAACAAAATGAAACTCAAATACGCAATATTGATCGGCGCCCTGCTTGCCAGTGGCACCATCTTGGCTGAAGATGCCATCAAAACCTATGAAGTCACCGTCACTAACCTGACCAAGAGCATTAATATCACCCCGTTGCTAGCCGTCAGTCATAACCGGCGCGCCTCGCTATTCACACTGGGAGAACCAGCCAGTGAAGGTTTGGCTGCAATGGCCGAAGGTGGCGATACTTCAACCCTACAAGCTACACTGATGGATGACCCAGGTGTATTCGCAACCGCTACAACTGGCGGACTACTAGGCCCGGGTGAATCAGTCACCTTTATGATTGACTCAGATGAGAGAAACCGCCTGTTTAGCCTAGTCGGTATGTTGCTGCCTACAAATGATGCCTTTGCAGCAATCAGCAGCGTGAAATTCCCGCGCCGCAACACTATTCCTGTATATGCCACCGCTTATGATGCAGGCAGTGAGGAAAACGATGAGCTATGTGCCAATATCCCAGGCCCCACCTGCGGTGGCGAGCCATTTTCGGATGGTATGGCAGAAGGTTATGTTTATATCAGCAATGGCATTAACGGCCAGGGCGACCTGGATCCAGCTGAATACACCTGGCAAAACCCGGTATTAAAAGTAATTTTTCACCGGATTAGCACACAATAAAACCAGGCCCTAGTAACACTTACTGAAGAACACCCCCGGGCGTTGCGGCGGGGGTGTTTTTTGGCACTCAGAGCAAAGATTCTCCCCTACACTTGTCAATTACCTCATTCTGCAAGCGCTGTGGATCGTTGATCAGCTGATAGAAATCTTCAATGTATTTTACTGCCCGCTTACCGATGTCGCTATCTAACCGCGAGGACCTCTCAAAGAGAGCAAGAATTTCAGGCTTCTTGGCATTAAAGTGTGCCACAGTTTCTGGCAACGCCTGATTGTAGTAACAAAAGCCACGGTAGAGGCGCTCCCGGATGCTATGCAGCTTTAGGCTTTCTGGAGGCGCGGCATATCTGGCTTCAATCAGGCCGCTGGAATCAAAATCATAGGGAACCGGCACCCAGTCACCTGCTGACTGGCTTGCCCCAAGAATGGAGGCATTATGGCAGCATCTCTTGCCATCCTTTCCATCAATCAGAGACCAGTCTACATTCCCTATCAACAGTTGAAACATAGCAAATCTACTGGCCTCAACCGCAGCATAATGTTTGTAACTGACCTTATCCATATTGAGAGAATTCAGGCCGGTGCGCCGAGCCACATCCTTACTATCCTCGCTAAGATAGCTGAAGCGAACCAAAGGGGTAGCATTGGATTTACTATCTTTATAGGTAATTATCAATGGCCGAACACGAACACTATAGTCACTTAACAAATTATATATACGATAGGCTATGTACTCCTTGATCGCATATTGTTCGTACTTAGTGTCGTGTTTGCAGTAGGTGGTCAGGCGCATGGTGCTTTCCCCTGCAAAAATAGTGCCCGCGGTTTCTTCTGGGTCAAGGAGTATACGCAAGGGTGGGAAGTCACAAGTAACGAAGCGTCTGGACCGCCCCCGTGGTTCGACCTTTATCGGTATTTGCTGCTGAACCCCACTACTGTCGGAGTAGCTCAGGATAGCCGGATAGCTGCGGTCTCTATCGGACATCCGCTGCAGGGTTCTCCAGGTAGCCTGTAGCTGAATTTCTAGCTCTTGGTCACTACCAAACAAGCCGCTTTCTTCACTACCTTTTGCTACAGATACTGATAGTAGCAAGGCTATAAACATGGTTATACTGGTTAATATATGTTTCATTGGTAAATCCTTATATCTTTGCCAAACTGTTTATTCCTGTTCCGCTTCCTGTTCCGCTTCCTGTTCTGCTTCCAGCTCTCTCTGCAACTCGAATGCCAGTTGAATATCGGTTACCAGTTTATCCAATCCACTTCTGGCGACTGAAGAAATTATATATGAGGGTTGCTGCCAATCCAGTTCTTTCAATATTTCCTTAGCTCTAACCTCAGCTTCCCCAGCTGGCAAAACATCAGCTTTACTAAAAACCAGCCAACGCGGTTTATCCAGCAATTCCTGATTAAAATTAGCTAACTCAGTAGCCAGTTCGGTTACTTGCTCTGCCGGGTCGATATTCTCATCTAAGGGGGCAATATCCACCAGGTGCAATAACAAGCGGGTGCGTTGCAGGTGCTTCAGAAACTGAATCCCAAGACCAGCACCTTCAGCAGCGCCACCGATAATCCCGGGAATATCAGCAATCACAAAACTCTGGTCATGGCCAATACGCACCACTCCCAGATTGGGATACAGTGTAGTAAATGGATAATCGGCAACCTTGGGACGGGCCGCACTAACTGCTGAAATTAAAGTTGATTTACCCGCATTCGGAAAACCCAGCAAACCAACATCGGCTAATACTTTTAGCTCGAGTAGTAGCTCGCGCTCTTCGCCCATTGCACCCTGAGTAGTTTTGCGTGGAGAGCGATTAGTTGAAGTTTTGAAATGCACATTACCAAGACCACCCTTGCCCCCGCGCGCAACTAACAAGAGATCGCCATCTTTAGTTAAATCGCCGATCATTTCATCAGTCTCTTTAACATATACCAGCGTTCCCTCCGGCACCTTGATGACTACATCTTCACCGCCAGCCCCGGTCATTTTTGCACCTTTACCGCCAGTACCGTTACTAGCTTTGAAAGATTTGGCATGGCGAAAATCTACTAGCGTATTTATTCCTGAACTTGCGCACAAGTAAATACTGCCGCCGGTACCACCATCGCCACCATCGGGGCCGCCATACTGGATATATTTTTCCCGCCGAAATGAAGCCGAGCCATTACCACCCTTACCTGCTTCAACTTTAATTGTGACTTCATCTACAAATTTCATTTTCTGCTACCGCACTAACCCGTGTTGCTGCCAACATTATAGCCATAATTCCAAAATGACATCGGGTAGGAGGCGGGATTGCTCCCGCCGTCCTCCCACACCACCGGGCATACGGTTCCGTACCACGGCGGTTCATGTAACACTGTTGAGCCGATGGTATTGATCCATCAGCGATACCAAACCAAGACGAGCAAAG
>JAJRYF010000099.1 GCA_024275935.1 Gammaproteobacteria bacterium
GGTAGAGGTTTTGGGCGCGTACTGCTTTATCCCATCAGTTTTTATTTTTTAATAACCAGCGCAGATACCAGAAAGGCATCCAGAGATTTCCTCAGCCGGGTTTTGCCTGCTAAGGTTAGTTGGCGCGATACTTTTAAGCAGCTGTATGTGTTTGCGACAACTTTACTGGATCGGATATTTCTTTTTAGTGACAGGTTAAGTGAGTTCGAGGTTAAGGCCACAGGTGTAGATGAGGTGCTGACATACCTGGCAAAGGGCAAAGGCTGTTTATTACTGGGATCGCACCTGGGAAGTTTTGAAATTATGCGAGCTATGGCGGTGAAAGTGCATGCGGTTGATTTTGGTTTGCGTATTTTGATGCGCCGCGATGAATCAGAAAAAATATCAAAAATGCTTAATGAAATGGCTCCTGAACTGGCTGAGATAGTAATCCCGATTGGTCAGCCCGATACTATGTTAAGAGTTAAAGAGGCAATAGATGATGGCTGTTTGGTCGCTCTTCTGGGAGATCGTGTTTGCGCTCAGGAAAAGACAACTATATGTGAGTTTCTTGGCGATAAGGCGAAGTTTCCTATGGCTGCAGCCCAATTATCACTGGCACTGAAAGTGCCAATATTTACATTCTATGGGCTGTATGCCGGAGCTAATCGTTACTCTATCTATTTCAACCTTCTATGTCAGGCCGAGAATATTGCCAGAGATAAACGCGAGGAATGGATGCAACAGCTAACCCAAAAGTATGCAAATGAGTTGGCTGATTATGCCAAAAAAGCGCCTTATAACTGGTTCAATTTCTACTCCTTTTGGGAATCGGGTAAGGATAGGGATGATGCCTGATACAGTTAAATATATACTTTGTTTATTGCTTTTGTTAGTGACAGTGAACTCTGTAATTGCCGCGCCAGAGGGACCGGCAGAGTTTACTTTGGATGAGCTTATGCAGTCTCTGGCTGCGGCTGGTGATACCAAGGCTAACTACGCGGAAACCCGTAGCTCAAGGTTAAGTAAACGGCTAATTAAGTCCAGCGGGACATTAGAGTTCATTGCCCCGGATGTGTTGATTCGTAGAATTGTATCGCCCCGCGCTGCGGTTTATGAAGTGCGTGGAGACTCGGTAATTATTGAACGCGGTGGCAAACTCCGCAGTCGCTCGTTAGAGCAATTGGGTGCAGTTCGTGGTTTTATTGAATCCTTGCGTGGCACTTTGGCCGGGGATTTGCCAGAGTTGGAAAAATATTATCAGCTCGGGATTAGTGGCGGTCAGGTTTCCTGGCAACTTGAGCTAACACCCAAATCACCCGCATTGGCAGAAAAAATCAAACAAATTATTATCCAAGGTGGGTTTTCTGAGAAACTGGGTGGAATGAGAGTCACGGCTGTGAGGATAGAAGAAGATAATGGTAATTTGACTAACACCAAAATTATAGCTATTGATTAGGCTATGCATTCGGTGAACAAAAATTACTGGCAGTTATTGTTATGGTTGTTACTGATTGTGGTAGCAGTTACACAATTAACCACCCGTACTCAATGGCAGACTGATTTAAGTTCTTTTTTACCTCATGCAGATGGGGTTAAGCAAGAAATTTTACGGGCAGAGCTTGGTCAGGGTCCAGCCACGCGGATGTGGTTGATTGCATTAAGTTTAGAGGCCCCGCAGCAGCAGGCTGCTCAGGCAAGTGAGTTGCTGGCGCAGAACCTGCGTTCTGGTGCTGCATTCAGGGCAGTGCGTAATAATAGTCAGTTTATAGACTCCAGTAGTCAGGATTTGCTGTTCCGCTACCGTTATTTGTTGACTAAAGAGCCAGTAGATTTTTCTGTGGCAGGCTTAGAGTATAGTTTTCAGGATCGCCTGGACGACTTATCTATGCCCACTGCCGCTTTTACCGAAGACTTAATCGCTAGTGATCCGGTAAATAGTTTCACTGATAATTTAAACCAACTTGAAGCGCAAACCGGGGCTTTAGAAATAAAACATATGGAGGGTGTGTGGTTTAACCAGGCCGGTAGTCATGCACTTTTATTTGCAGAATCGGTAGCTAACGGCATGGATGCTAAAGGCCAGGCATTGGCCTGGGAAGAGTTAAACATGGCGGTAGAGTCTGTGCGTGCGCAGTTCCCTTTGTTGCAAGCCCAATTTGCCGGGGCACCATTTATAGCCCTGAAAACCAGTCAGCAAACTAAGGATGCCAGCATTCGTTTGTCTTTATTGGCCGGTGGCTTGCTTGCAGTGCTGATATTAATTGTCTACCGTAGCTTGTTAGCGCTGTTGATGACCGCTTTACCAGTAATTATCGGGATTTTGTTTGCCGCTGCAATTAGTTCTCTGGTATACCCGGTATTGCATGTTTTAACTATGGCATTTGGGGTGACTTTGATTGGCCTGGCTATTGATTATCCGGTACATATACTCAGTCACCGCTATCCGGGAAAATCAATTAGAAGCTCTATCGCGGTTGTGTGGCCAACTCTAAGGCTGAGTGTATTAACCACGCTGCTAGCCTTTTCAGCTTTGATTTGGACAAATTTTGAGGGTATAGCCAGGTTAGGGGTGTTTTCGGTAGCTGGTTTATTCGTTGCAGCTATGGTCAGTCGCTATTTGCTCCCGGTTTTAGATGATCTATGGGTCTCTGGTAAGGGAGTTGTAAGCACAAGGCAGCGTAGGCTTAGTAGTAATATTCCACAGCCAAACTTACGCCTGCTGCCCGTGCTCCTGGTGGGTGCAGTTATTATAGTAATATCCGGTTTTACCCTCGCCCGCACACTTAGCTGGTCTGACAATCTGGCCTCGCTAAGCCCGGTTCCTGATGCGCTTATTAAACAGGAACAGCAGTTGCGTAAGCAGTTGCGGTTGCCAGAACCAGGTACGCAAATAGTGGTGTATGCCGATACGCTGGATGCCGTTTTGGATAAAGAGTTACTGCTGCAACCAGTGCTCGAGCAGGCCCGGACAGATGGTTTATTAGCGAGTTGGCAAATGGCAGCTTCGGTCTTATTACCGGTGAGCAAGCAGTTGGAATTACAACAGCTCTTACCTACGCAGGATTTACTCCAGCTTAATTTACAGCAAGCAATTACGCAGACCCCATTTGTCGCCAGTGCGTTCGAGCAATTCCAGTTGGATGTTGAGGCTAGCAGAAAGCTGCCGCCACTGACCCAGCAAATGCTGGATGAAACCGCTCTAGGTGATTGGTTGAGCGGTTTGTTGCTTGACCTGAAAGGTACAGATAGTGGCGGTTATGCCGGAATAGTCAGGCTTGCTGGTCTGCCGGAGGTTAAAGAGCTCACTAGTCGCCTTGATGCTTTGCAACTGGAGTCTGTCTGGTTAGTTGAAACCGGCGTGGAATTAAGCCAGTCATTGACGGATTTCCGAATGAAACTTACCCAGTTGTTGTTATTTTCAGCCGGGATAACAATTCTGGCATTACTTATTATGTTGCGTCAGCCTGGCAGGGTGTTGGCTATTTGTCTTATAGTTAGCGGGTCAATTATTGGCGCTGCTTGGGTGGCCTGGTTAAGCGGTGGTAGTTTGAATCTGCTGCATTTAATTGGTTTAATTCTGGTAGCTGGCTTCGGGATAGATTATGCTTTGTTTTTTACGCGCCAGGGGGACACAAAAAATGAACGAGCAGCTACCTTGCAAGCCTTACTTATTTGTTTGTGCTCCAGCTTTATTGTGTTTGCATTACTAGCATTTTCTGGAATTCGTATTCTCGAATCTATCGGGATCGTAGTTACCAGTGGGGTCTTGTTTGCCTTTGTTTTTTCCTGGTTGGTGTCCACAACTATAAAGCCAGAAATACCTGAACCAGCGAAAGAAGGGTCTTTATGTTAAAAACTGCATCAACTAAGCCTTTGTTAGGAATTACTGCCTTCACTTTGACTACTGCGCTTGGTAATGGGCAGGCAGAAAATTTAAGCCAGTTACAACTGGGCGAGTCAGGCTTGCGCGAAAATGATTTGGGCTATATAAACTTGCCAACCTGGTTCGGTCAGGTTGATGGTGTTAGTGAGCAGCAACTGCCGGCCGGACTTGCTGCTTGGAAGTGTCGGAATAACCAACTTCTGGAGCTGGGTTTGCTGCAAGATGGTTTTCTCGATGCTTGTGCCAAGCTGGTGGCTCGTTATGGAGCTGACCGGATTGGGTTATTTGTTGGTACTTCAACCTCAGGTATTCAGGCAGCTGAGGATGCCTTTAAAGAGCGTTCAATTAACGGCTCTGAATTAGATTTTAACTATCTGCAGAACCATAATATGTACTCTGCGGTTAGTTACTTGCGTAAGCGTCTGGGAATTTCTGGTCCTGGATTTACTACTTCAACTGCATGTTCATCTTCAGCTAAAATTTTTGCGGTTGCTCATCGCCATATCCAGGCAGGATTGTGCGATGCGGCGATTGTTGTTGGTGTTGATAGCCTGTGTCAGATGACCTTTCATGGCTTCAACTCCTTGCAACTACTCTCTGCTAAGCCCTGTAGACCAGCAGATCAAAGTCGTGATGGTATTAGCATTGGCGAGGCTATGGCAGCAGCCATTGTTGAACCTTTCGATAAGCGTAGTGAGGCCTGTCTGCTTGGCTATGGTGAAAGCAGTGATGCCTGGCATATGTCAAGCCCACATCCAGAAGGGGCCGGGGCCATTCGGGCCATGCATGTGGCACTAACAATGGCTGGATTGTCTGCCGAGCAGGTTGATTATGTCAATTTGCATGGCACGGGTACACAGGTTAATGATCTAGTCGAAGATCGGGCGATGTCTGCGGTTTTTGGCCAGCAAGCGGTTGTCTGCTCATCAACCAAGGGTTTCACAGGCCACACTTTAGGTGCTGCCGGATTGGTAGAAGCACTTATATCGGTACTTGCCGTAAAGCATGAGTTTTTTCCTATAAGTGCAAATACGCTAACGCTGGATGCACAAATTAATGCACAAATAAATTTGCCGGGCAGCAGTCAGAAACCAGCAGGCCCAAAGATAATTATGACCAACTCTTTTGGTTTCGGCGGCTCTAACGCTACCCTGATATTAGCCGGAGGCTACAGATGACTGGGCGGTTACAAGTACGGGTAGCTGGTGTTGGGGTGATAGCTCCTGGTTTACCTGGTTGGCAAAGTAGTCGAACAATTTTGCGTAAGCAAAGCAGCCCTGATTTACAAGAAATGTTACCGTTAGTACCGGCTGGTATTTCTCCACGCGAACGGCGCCGTTTGACTGAAATTATTAAACTGGCGCTGGTAGCTGGCGAGGATGCTTTACAGAATTTAATGGTACCGGTGGCTATTGAGCAACTTTCAACTGTATTTGCTTCTGCCGATGGGGATTTGTTTATTGCGGATAAAATTCTATCGGCCCTGACTTTGCCAGGCCAGCCAGTTTCGCCAACCCAGTTTCATAATTCAGTCCATAATGCGCCAGCTGGATATTGGCATCTTGCCAGTCATAGTATGCATGCTTCAATTAGCATAGCTGGGGGGGTAAATAGTTTTGTTTGTGGTTTGCTTGAAGCTGCCACTCAGGTGGTAACTACAGGTGAGCCCTGCTTGTTAGTAGTCTGTGATACCCAGCCACCGCAGAGCTATAAACGCGAAGCGGGTAGCTTTGACAGCCTGGCTATAGCTCTGGTATTGCAGGCTGTAGATTGTGTAAATGCGAGTGTGGAATGTGAAACTCTGGAAATAACCGCAGCTACCGAGAGTGCCGATGCCAGCACTCTGGACAACCCTGAGCTAGAGCTATTAAGATGCGCCAACCCTGCTGCCAGAGGCTTGCCATTGTTACAGCTACTGGCTGACAAGGATATACAATCAGTAGTGTTGCGGGGCGGTCTGGCAAATGGTGTTGAAATCAAACGAGTTAATAGTGCTGGATAAAATAGCCATTGCAGAGCGGATACCGCATGCTGGGGAAATGGTGTTGCTGGATTCTTGTGTTAGTAGTAACTCTAGTAGCTTGACCTGCACTACCAGCAGTCATACTGATAAAACCAACCCATTGCGAACTGAGAAGGGCTTGCTTGCAAGCTGTGGTATTGAATATGCGGCTCAGGCTGTTGCCCTGCACTTGGCGTTACTAAATAACAATAAGTCTGGTCAGGGCTTATTAGTTGGATGTAAGAATGTGGTTTGCAAGGTACGCTACCTAGACTTGATTGACAGTGAGATGAGTATTAAGGTAAAGCATATTGCTGGCTCAGAGTTGTTGGGTATGTTGCAGTATAGTTTTTTGCTTACTGCGACCAGTGATGAGCAGGAATTGCTTACTGGTGAATTAAGCATTCTTATTACTAAAGAGGGGCATAAATGAATTCAAACTTTACTATGAAACGAGCATTAATCACAGGTGGCAGTGGTGCGCTTGGAGGCGCAATTTGCAAACGCTTGGCAGCAGATGGTTATGCGGTGATTGTGCATGCCGGAAACAACCTGGAAGCTGCTAATAAAGTTGTCAATGAGATTAACGCTACTGGCGGTGTTGCAGAAGCTATCAGTTTTGATGTAACCGACGCTGATGCCTGTGAAAGCGCGCTGCAAGAGCTATGCGCCAAGCAAGCTATTCAGGTATTGGTGAGCAATGCTGGAGTGCATGCCGATGCGCCCCTTGCAGGGATGAGCCAGGATCAGTGGCAGCGGGTATTGCAGGTAAATTTGCAGGGGTTCTTTAATGTTTGCAAGCCACTAATTATGCCAATGGCACGCACCCGCTGGGGGCGAGTTATCGGGGTTTCATCCATAGCGGCAAGAGGCAATCGGGGGCAGGCAAACTATGCCGCTGCTAAAGCTGGACTGGAAGCCGCAGTTCGCAGCTTGTCACTGGAAATGGCTTCTCGCGGGATTACGGCTAACTGTGTAGCGCCGGGGATTATTGATTCACCAATGACAACGAGTATTTTTGATCAAGACTTTATTCGGAACACGGTTCCAGTTGGAAGGATTGGGAAGCCAGAAGAGGTAGCTGCTTTGGTGGCTTATTTAGCTTCAGAAGATGCTGCATATATTAGCGGCCAGACCATAGCGATTGATGGTGGCATGCGCTAGTTGCCAGCGGTGCGACACTCAAACAAAGAGTGGCAAATTCCTAAATTATCATAAATCTCAACCACTTCAAGCCCTGCTTCACGCACACAATCAATTAGCTCTTTGGAGTGGTACATTTTCGAGTTACCACTTGCCATGCAGGTAAAGTAAGGGCTGGTATTGACCAAAGAATAAGCTGCAGCCTCATGTTGTTGCCGATCCCAGCAGGTTTCAAGGATATACAATCTGGAATTTTCAGCCATTGCCGTTTTTGCATGGGTGAGAATATTAACAATTTCCTGATGCCCGAAGCAGGATAGAAACTGGCTTAGCCAATAAACATCCTGAGCGGGCGGAAACTCGATTTCCGGGTCTAACAAATCCATTGCCAAAGGTTTTACTCGATCGGAAAAGCCGGCTTCGGCAACATTTGCGACAGCATTTTTTAACTGATCTGGCAGGTCGATCATAGTGATCTTTACATCTGGGTTATAGGCTGCTGTCAAAATTGCAAATTTACCAATATTAGTGCCTATATCAACCATGGTTCTGACTTCATTTTTGAACAACAGTGGCAGGGTGGCTGGATAGGCAGAGTCAGAGTAAAAATGGTCAAAGTTATACCAGGCTGTACGGATGTCGGTAGGTAAGTGCGGTAATGCCTGGTAGATTGTTTCCCAGTCACTATCACAGAGTTTATTAAAAATATTCAAGCCCTCTGGTTTTTCATTCTGGATGGATTTATCCAAATCGTATAAGCCCTGGTAACAGACATAGTGGTTATAGTCCATATTAACCTTAGTCATAGGGTCATTTTGCAGAAAAAAGCCAATCTTGCTTAGAAGCCAGTGGCCATCATCAAGTTGTTCAACTACGGCACAGCTTAACCCGGTTTCCAGCAGGGTCTCGACACCGTACTTGGTCAAGTTGGTTATAGTGGTGATCTCTTTTGTGCTTATTCCTTTGACCCCGGCTTGCTGAATTGCCGCCATAATCCCCAGGTCTCGTAGCGATCGTACTGCCTGAAATATAATAGGTGCATAGGCGATTTTCTGAGCCTCATACATCGCCTCGTAGGCACTCATTTTTTTAGTTTTAAATGGCATGACTAACTTTTTCCTTCCAGTAGCTCCCAACGAGCAAAGGTAGTTTCGATTTCTGTTTCTAGCTCCGCAAGCTGTTGTTGTAGAGCAGCAACTTCGCCTTGGTCGCGTTGATAAAAATTCGGGTCAGCCATTTGCCTATGTAATTGTTGCTGTTGAACTTCAAGTTTTTCCAACTGGGTTGGCAATTTAGCTAATTCCTGGCGCTCAACATAGGATAATTCCTCAGTTTGTTGGGCGGCTTTAAGCGGGGCGGCATTTTTTATCGCCTTATTGGCTTTGTTTGCTTGCGCTGGTCGTTGTCTTAGCCAGTCCTGATAGCCGCCAATATACTCTTTTACCTGGCCGGATTTTTCAAACACAATAGTAGATGTCACTACATGGTCAAGAAAGGTTCGGTCATGCGATATAAGCATTACAGTTCCGGAGTAATCGATCAGGCGCTCTTCGAGTAAGTCGAGAGTGTCGGAGTCCAGGTCGTTGGTGGGTTCATCCAGCACCAGCATATTAGATGGCCGGCTAAATAACCGGGCCAGTAGTAAGCGGTTGCGTTCGCCACCGGAAAGCGCCTTTACTGGCTGGCGTACGCGCTCTGGGGAAAACAGGAAATCGCGCAGATAAGAAATTACATGGCGATCTTTACCGTTTACGGTGACTGTATCGCTGCCATCGGCGATATTATCCTGTACGGTTTTTTCTTCATCTAGCACTGAACGATGTTGGTCAAAATAGGCAACTTCCAGTTTGGTTCCTAGCTTTACCGTGCCTGACTGGGGTTGTATCTGCCCCAGTAACAGTCTTATCAGGGTGGTTTTACCAGCGCCGTTAGGGCCGATAATACCGACTTTGTCGCCGCGCTGTATGGTGGTGCTAAAACCCTGGATTACGGAGTTTTCCGGACTATCATCGTAGTGGTAGCTGATATTTTTGGCTTCAAGCACGATTTTGCCGGATTTCTCTGCTGTTTGAATTTCTACTTTTGCAGTACCCGTAACATTGCGCCTGGCAGCGCGCTGGCGGCGTAATTCCTCTAATGCTCGTACCCGACCCTCGTTACGGGTTCTGCGGGCTTTTATGCCCTGGCGAATCCAGACTTCTTCGGCTGCCAGTTTTTTATCAAACAGGGCGTTTTCCTTATCTTCATCTTCCAGTGATTTTTGCTTGCGTGATAAGTAGGTTGGGTAGTCACCGGGCCAGTCTTTTAATTGCCCGCGATCAATTTCAATAATTCTGGTAGATAATTTCTGCAGGAAGCTACGGTCATGACTAATAAACATCAGGCTGCCTTGCCATCCCAACAAGAAGTCTTCCAGCCAGATAATCGATTCAATATCTAAATGATTGGTAGGCTCATCAAGTAGCAACAAATCAGGTTTGTTTACTAGGGCGCGGGCCAGCATTACTCGGCGCTTGAGGCCGCCAGACAGTGCGTTAAAATCAGTCTCGCCATCAAGCTGTAGTTTGCTAATGATTGCTTCCAGCCGGGTAGATATTTCCCAACCACCCTCGGCTTCGAGCTGTTGTTGACAGTCTCCTAGCCGGTCTAGCAGGTTCATATTTCCCATGCTGACTTCATGCAGCAAGTGATAGTAGTTCTGTAACAGGCTGCCAGCTTTTTCCAGACCGCCTGCAACTACTTCATTAATGCTGCCATCCATATTGGCGGGCACTTCCTGGTTCAATTTAGCCACCCGAATACCTGTATGCACAGTTAGCTTGCCCTCGTCTGCCTGGAGCTCCCCGTTTATGAGCTTTAGCAGGGTGGATTTGCCGGCACCATTCCGCCCTAGCAGGCAAACCCGCTCATTGGCGTTGATTTGCAGGTCAATTGCATCAAGTAAAGGTGGGGTGCCAAAACTCAAGCTCATATTTTTGATAGTTATTAAGGGCATGGAGTACTACTGTAAACTGGTGAGTCATTATACTTCGCAGACCCAAACAGGTGCTATAATTTCCAACCTTTATTTCATTATTATCGTTACTGTTTGAGACTTGCTTGTATGCTTAATCTAGACAATATTAGCCTTCGCCGAGGCAGTAAGCTGCTGCTGGAAAAGGTAAGTTTCCAAATTCATCGTGGGCAGCGAGTAGGTTTGTTGGGTGCCAATGGTTCCGGTAAGTCATCCATGTTCGCCATGTTGCTAGGGGAAATTGATGCAGATATTGGCGAATTCAGCATAAATCCCAACGATGTTCTTGCGCATGTAGCCCAGCAAAGCCCAAGTGGTGAGCAGTCGGCTATCAACTATGTGATGGATGGGGATAAACGCTTGCGCGAGATTCAGGCTGCGATAACTGTGGCTGAAAACAGTGAAGATAGCGAGGCCTTACATAGGCTTTATCCGGAACTAGATGCTATTGATGGCTATACCGCTAAGCAGCGTGCGGCCAGGTTGTTATATGGTCTAGGTTTTGCTGCGACTGAGTACGAGCACCCAGTGGGTAGTTTTTCCGGTGGTTGGCGGATGCGCTTGAATTTGGCTCAGGCGCTTATGTGCCGCTCAGATATTTTATTGCTGGACGAGCCAACTAATCACTTAGATTTGCCGACTATTATCTGGCTGGAACGCTGGTTAAAACGCTACCAGGGTATTTTGTTGTTGATTTCGCATGATCGTGATTTTCTGGATGGAGTTTGTACCAGAATTGCCTCAATTGAACATCAGACAATCCATTTGTATTCTGGTGATTACAGTCAATATGAACGCCAGCGCGCCGAACGCTTGTCGCAACAGCAGTCCAGTTTTGTTAAACAGCAAGCTGAGATTAAACATATCCAGTCTTATGTTGATAGATTTAGGTATAAGGCCAGCAAAGCCAAACAGGCTCAAGCTCGTTTGAAGATGATGGAGAGGATGACGATTATAGCGCCAGCGCATGTAGATTCGCCCTTTCATTTTCAGTTCTTCAAGCCCGAAAAAATGCCCTTGCAGTTACTCAAAATTGAAGCGGCAAGGGCTGGTTATATAGTTGCTGATGAAGAGTTGGAAATCATTCACCAATTCGACCTAAGAATTTCTGCCGGCGATCGCATAGGTTTATTAGGGGTCAATGGCGCGGGTAAATCCACCCTGGTAAAAGCCTTGGCAGATGGCAGTACGCTGCTTTGTGGACAGCGAGAGTTGGCCAAAGAGTGCCGGATAGGTTATTTCGCCCAACACCAGCTTGAACAACTGCACCTCGATGAGAGCCCATTCTGGCATTTACAGCAATTAGCAGGTAATACTCCCCCGCAAAAGTTGTTGAATTTTCTCGGTGGTTTTGATTTTCGGGGGGAACGGGTTAATGCTCCGGTAGCGCCTTTGTCTGGTGGGGAGAAATCCCGCCTGGTATTGGCACTGTTGATCTGGCAGCGACCAAACTTATTATTACTTGATGAGCCTACCAACCATCTGGACATGGAAATGCGTCAGGCCTTGTCATTGGCATTGGCTGAGTATGAAGGGGCGCTGCTGGTAATCTCGCATGACCGTCATTTGCTACGCAGTGTTTGTGATTCTCTGATAACGGTGCATGATAATCAGCTGTTAACTTTTGCTGGAGATTTAGATAGCTGGGCGGCCTGGTTACGAGAATTGGAGCAGGGCGGTCAGGATAATGCTTCAGTTGTAGTTACCAAGTCGGTGAATAAAAAGAATCGCCAGCAAGAGCGGAAACTAAAAGCTCGCTTGCGTCAGGAGCTACAGCCACACCGCCAAAAGTTGAAAAAGGCTGAGTCGGAAGTAGAGAAGTGGGGACAGCAACAGGGCTCGCTTGAGAAATTATTACAAGATGAAGACCTGTATACTGATGCCGGGCGTGAGACTGAGTTAAAACAATTATTACAGCAGCAAGCCACTATTGGAACTGCCTTAAAAGCGGCAGAAATGGACTGGATAGATGCAGCCGGTCAGTTAGAACAGGCCGAGGCCAAGATATTAAGTGCTTGAGCTGCATAAATTACCTGAGGTGGTCAGAGTTTGCTGTAGTGATCCAGCGCAGCTAACAGCAGCAAAGGCATTTGCCAACTTGCATAGACTAAGCTGGGCTGAGCCCGATAATGCTGGTTTGTTAATGGATTTTACTGGCGCTGGCATTTGTTTGCGGGCTGGTAAGTCTATGGTATTGGTGGATTTTATCGCCGGTGAACTGGCTCATCGCAGTCGTTTTGGTGGTGATCGTAAACAGACACTGGCGCGAGCAATAGGGATTAAATCAGGCCAACCACTACCCACAGTCGTTGACGCTACTGCGGGCCTTGGCAAAGATGCTTTTGTACTGGCCAGCCTGGGCTGTGAGGTGCGGATGTTGGAGTGCTCGCCGGTAGTGGTAGCGCTGGTAAAAGATGCCTTCGTGCGGGCGCAAAGCGAGCCTGATTTCCAAGCACTGGTTGCTAACGGTTTTAGCTTGCAACAGGGCAATAGCATTGAACTATTAGCTGCAATAGCCAGTAACAATCCTCCAGACACAGTTTATTTAGATCCGATGTACCCTGGACGAACTAAAACTGCCGCAGTGAAGAAAAACATGCAATTGTTGCAACGGCTGCTGGGGAATTCAGCTAAGTCAAATGGCTTGCTGGACGCTGCACTTGGTTGTGCGTTGAAAAGAGTAGTAGTGAAGCGACCCAAAGGCGCGCCCTTTCTGGATGCTGCAAAGCCCTCAATGAATATAGCTTCAGTTAAAACCAGATACGATATTTATCTAAAAGGTGTTTAACTGATAGGGTCAGCCAGTATTATTGATGAAGGTAATTGGGTTTTCCCTGTGTTATGGTTTTCTATGTGTTTGTTGTTGTAGACAATAAGCTAAGGCGAGTATGAATGATTGTAAATACCGATTAAAATCATCGCAATAAAGAATGGACAATAGATAAATTTTTTAGACTTTTTATGCATGGAGTGTATGATGAACAAATATTGTAATCACGGAAATATTTTTAGAATAGCGATACTCGCTAGCTTGTTTTTTTCTGCTAATGTGAACGCCCAAGCATGGAGTACAGAATACCTAGCTAAAGCCAAGCAGAAACTCAATACAGAGTCCGGATTACAGGGCTCATCAATACCCAACGACCCTTTATTGTTTCCAAATGACATAATACCCTATCACCAGTACCACCTGAATATTCAGGCAAATGGGTTTTCTATTGACTACCCAGCCACTTGGCAATATGCACGGGGGCATGCTTTGCTTGGGATGGTGGATGTAGACATATACGCCCTACATCCAGATCTAACAGGGAACTACCGCAATCACTTATCTGCCCCATCCATCCTAACAGAAGAGCCTTCCACCATAGATGGAGTTTATTACGATCATGGTAGCTGGGTGCTTGGAGTGCTTGCACCTACCAATAACAACAATGAGGGTTTAACCGGTGTTTGTCAGGACTGTAGTGTGGTTGCTGACTTTATCGGCTCTGACGACAGTTACTTAAACCTTATCTCACGAGGGATTCAGGCCATTAATATGAGCTACGGTGATGATGCATCTAATTGTACAACCCATCCTAATCTATGCCTCATATTTGAAAACGAAATGGTAGAGCGTGATATCGTAATGGTTGGAATTTCACAAAATCGCCACACTTGGATTTATATACCTTTATATGGCGACACATTTCCAGGAAGTCACCCAAATGTTATTCAGGTAGGAGGGCTTGATGAGTCACTGCAATTTTGGAACAACTGTGAACCAGGATTTGTTGGCACAGCTCCTTGTGGTTCATTAGCAACTCAGTATCAGGAGTTGGTGGCTCCTGCCAAAAACATCCTGACCGCTATTACACATACTGTGAATGAGAATGGTGCCTGTGGAGAGGTAAATAACCCTCCCCATACCTCTTACGATATTTGTTCTGGCAATTCTTTTGCTGCTCCGCAAGTTACTGGACTTGTTGGCATTATTCGTTCTGTCTACCCGCAGTTGAGTGCTGCAAATGTACGCCTTTTGCTACAAATAACCGCGCAATCACCTCATGCTGAACGGCATGATGAATGGGGGTATGGACTGATTAACCCACTGGCGGCGGTTACCGAAGTACTGGGCACAGTTGCAGGAGTGCAACAGGCCAACCGCAGCATTCCCTTTTTTGTTGTACGCAACCTCGATAATAGAACCAATGACACTGCATTCAGCAGTAGCCCACAATTTATTGCGGCAGCTTTGTCGGAGAATTTTCGTGGTTTTGGGTTGGGCTATCAACCCCTTAATGTGGGTTTGGCCCTAAATAGCTACAAAATTCCGTCATCTGATTTATTGCCTTATGCAGCTTTTCATATATTGGGTACGCATAATGACCCATTGAGCCCCGGCAAAGAATTAGTCAAACTCTATCGTCTTAGCAGGCTGGCACCTGCGGCCGCTGACCTTGTCCTGGATCATGCCTATGTCACCGCCCCGTATATTGAACAATTTGAAACCGAAGGCTATGCAATTGATGCGATTGAGGGCTATATATTTCCTCCATGTGATGCGGCCGATAATAGTTGCCAGCCACCTGCCCATAGTGAATGTTTAATTGCTCGTAATACCGCAACAGCAAAATCAGATTGGGCGATTATGCTGAAATCACAGCTGTCTGATAATGCCTTCCAGGGTCATACTGTAAAGCTCAATAATTTGGCAGATGATATCTGCTTGGGGTACGCCTACAAGCCTATAGACTCCGATAATGATGGTTTAATCGATGGTTACGAGGCCTTTTTAGGTACTAATATCAATCAGGCTGATAGTGATAGCGATGGCCGCAGTGATGGCGAGGAAATGTTGGTGCCAATAGATGCTATGTTTTCCGACCCGCTGAGCAATATGAATCTGTTTGCAATGAATCCTGGCCTAACCGGTACATGGTTTTATTCTGATGCTACAGGCCAAGGCCTATTGTTTGATGTTATGGAGCCTATAGCTGGGGAATCCGGGCGTATGTTTGGTGCTTGGTTTACTTATCATTTAGCTCAAGGGGAAAATAATGCTGAATTTGGTAGTTCTGAGCATCGCTGGTTTACCGTTCAAGGTAGCTATGCTGATGACAAGGCAGGTTTGACTATTTTTCTTAATGAGAATGGTCGCTTTGATAATACCCAAGCAATTAATACCACAGCTATAGGGACAATGAATATCAGATTTACCAGTTGTACTGAGGGTGTTGTTAACTACTTATTTGATCAAACTTCTATCAGTGGATCGTTTCCCATTTCACGGCTTACACCAGACCAATTTTGCCAGGAAGGTGCTTCGACTCTTTCAAAATCAGTGGTTAAATCATCAAGCAATAACATCCAGCCCAAAGGTGGCTTGAGCGGGACCTGGGTCAATCCGCAAGCGCCAGCATCAGGTCAGGGATTTTTATTCGATATTATGGATGAGCGCAACGAGGTGTTTGCTGCATGGTTTAGCTATTCAATTGAGGGTAATAGCCCGGCTGTTGATTTTGGTTCAGCTGATCATCGCTGGTTCACCGCTCAGGGTGCTTGGTCAGGTAATGGTTCGGAAATGACGATTACTTTAACTGAGGGTGGTGTTTTCGGCCAACCAAACGCAGTTGTTAATAAAGCGGTGGGAATCTTACAGGTGAACTTTGATAGTTGTACTAGTGGTTCTGTCGAATACCAATTTATTGATCTTGGCATCAGTGGTGGTTTCCCGATTCAGCGGCTTACGCCTAATGTGTTTTGTTTGGAATGATTTGACCTGTCCGAGACTCATGCTGGAGGCCTCTGGTCTAATATATCAGAGACTCCTCAACTAGACAGCACTGACTGCCAGGTTAAAAATAAATAGCAGGTATCTGAACAATTTTGTGATCAATAATTTCAATTTTTTCTGCATTATTGACTAAAATTCCAAATTTGGAGTTGGTATCTTTAATAAAGCTGTTTAAGGCGGTTAGCATTCTTTTGTTGATTTTCACCCCTAATTTTATTTCGACAGGAATATACCCAAATGGTCCATCGATTATCAAATCAATTTCTGATCGATCTTTTGTCCTGTAAAAATTAAAGTTGAGATTGGTTTGCAGCGTTGATTGAAAGCCTCTTATGATTTCTTCAATAACGAATGACTCAAAAGAAGTTCCGGCTACCGGGTGCAGCAACAAACTATCCAAATCATCCAGCTTTAATAGTTGATGCAAAATACCTGAATCTCTGAAGTGACCCTTTGGCATTTTCTGGAGTTTCTTTAATGGGTTCTTTTCAAAACTTCTTAAATTGCGCCATATAAAGGTATCATGCAGTATATCCAGATATTCCTTGATTGTAACGGAGCTCAGTTCCAGTGAAGTTGCAATGACTGACTGGTTAAGAATATTGCCTGAATGAAAAGAAAGCACCTGTATCATCTTTCTGAAATTATGTGTGTTAAGCCGAGGGAATAAACGCTGAATGTCTCGATGAATAAAGTCTGTAAAATAGGCATCCATCCACAATTTATAAAACAGGGGATGCTCCTGGGTTTTTATTCTTGGCTCTGGATAACCACCAAACATCCAGTGAGAATATAATTCTGCTTGAGAGATTGATGGTGCTAGCGATTTGAAATCTTCAATGCGGGTAGCTTTGTCGTTTAATAATTCGTAAATTGGTGGAAGCGGTTGCGCGTAAAATTCTGCCATTTTAAACGGCCATAACTCAACCGTCGCGATTCTTCCAGCGAGACTCTCGGATAACCCTTTAACAATATCAGGTGAGCTAGAGCCGGTTAATAAAAATCTTCCATTTTTTTTTCGGTTGGAATCTATGACTGAGCGCAAAACCTTAAAAAGTTCGGGATACTGCTGCGCTTCGTCAATAATGACTTTATCCGGGTGTCGACTAAAAAACGCTAAAGGGTCATTGGTAATTAGCTGATAGTCATCTGGGCGCTCCAAATCGTAATAATCCCAGTCTGGATATAAATTACGAACCAGCGTAGATTTTCCACACTGTCTTCGCCCTAACACTGCGACAGAGGAAAACATCCCCATCAAGGCCTGGATTTTTCCCCCTATAAATCGCTTCTTATCCGTCATTTTTAAAGTCTAGCTTTAAAATACACGCCTGTCAATGCGAGTGTTGGGATAGTTAATCAATTCACATTGTTCATCCACTAATTAATTGTAGACAGCTCCCTAACTATTAGATTCGGTCAACTGCTGGGTTATTTTTCGCCTTATTGGTGGGAAATTATTCCCAAATCGCAACAAGGCTTTGCGCGCCAAGCGATGCAGTGGCATATCATTAGTGAATAACTTAACGATGGCGTTGGTTCCCAGGTAGATTGGCTTGGCGACCTTGCGGTGATTGGACTCATAGGCCTTGAGCGTGGTTAGGTTACCAATATCTTCCCCAACCAGAGAGGCTTCTTTAATCAATCTGGCAAGAGTATGCTGGCTACGCAGACCCAGATTAAAGCCATGGGCGGTAACCGGGTGCATACCGACTGCGGCATCACCAATAAGCGCAAATCTTTCTGCAACAAAGCCATTAGCCCACACTGCTACTAGTGGATAGGGATGCCTTTTACTGCTTAAGGTCATTTTGCCCAATTGGCTGCGATACTGGTTTTCCACATGCTGATTGAATTCATCGGCGCTCATGGCCATAATTCGTTCAGCTTTGCTTGAAGATACGGTAATTACAATGGAGGACTCATAGCTGGATAACGGCAACACAGCCAGGGTTTCACCATACAAGAAGCACTCATGAGCAACACCATGGTGCTCGCGTTCATGTTCCATCCGGCTGACTATGCAGACCCGCCCGAAATCATGCATATTGGCTGCAATACCCATCTTTCTACGAGTTGCTGAAAAACGGCTATCTGCTGCCACTACTAGCCTGGCTTCAATGTTCTGACCATCAGCAAGAGTAACTGTGGCACTGCCGGTATTTACCTGTACGCCAGTAACCGAGGTATCGGTAAGCAATTCTACATTATCAAGGCTTATGACTTTTTCATATGCGGCTTTGCGGATCAGATGGTTGGAGACATTAAAGCCGAGGAAGTTTTCAGTTATATCTTCACTATCAAACTGTAAGGTATATGGTGAATCACCATCCATCACTTTAGCTTCTTTAATTGGAAAAACTTCAGCTTCAGGAATAAGTGACCAAACCCCCATTTCCTGCATTAGCCTCTGGGAAAAATGAGTTAGTGCAATATCCCTGCCATCGTATGCTGGTTCTGCAAGTTCAGCACTACTTAAACGCTCAACTACCAGTACTTCCAGCCCTGAATCGGCTAGAGAGTTAGCGAAGCTCAGCCCTGCTGGGCCGGCACCAATGATTACAATGTCTTTTTGCATAACCGCTTCCCGTAAATCACTTGCATGGGTAAATAGCGTTTGATTATCGGTTAAGTTAAGCGGGGGATGATTGACATATATCAATCAATCTGGGGATTACCATACCATTTGCTCACACACTGTGAGCAGGTTAGTATGAGTACGAAGCTACATTGATCTTGCTATATTTGCAGAATGTCAATATTTTTACACTGCTGTCTCGTTAACTTTGTGCCTAGCTGATGATAACCCTTACTATCGTTTGGCGCACACCAGTTTTTGTCAGCGGCGTTTGTCAAGATAGTTGTCGCCTAAAGCTTTAAATTATGCCGCCTTGTTTCTCTCGGTTACAGCTAGTTTCTTTACCGGGTTAAGGTAAACATCACCTACCGGTTCCCAGTTTCTTATATTGCCACTCCAGCGTTCTGGATGGCTCGATTTTGCCAACTCATACACTCGCTTGCGATTAGCCAATATCTTTATATCCAGCCCTTTGTGACGCTCTTCAGGGGTAACAAAGTTTATCGCACTGTGTAAATGCTCCTGGTTGTACCAATCGACAAACTTCTGCACCCAGCGGCGTGCCTCAGATAGATCAGTAAAAGGCCTGCCTGGATATTCCGGTATATATTTCAGTGTGCGGAATAGCGATTCTGAATAAGGGTTGTCATTGCTTACCGATGGGCGACTAAACGAGGAGGTAATGCCCAGATCCTGTAGCGTGGCTAACAGAGTCGCGCCTTTCATCGGGCTGCCATTATCGGAGTGTAGCGTTACCTGCTCAGGCAA
>JAJRYF010000100.1 GCA_024275935.1 Gammaproteobacteria bacterium
TCGAAAACTTCACCCTTGTAGATCCACACCTTGATTCCCAGCACACCATAAGTGGTATGGGCTTCATAGGTTGCATAATCTACATCCGCGCGTAGTGTGTGCAAGGGCACATGACCTTCGCGATACCATTCTGTGCGAGCAATATCAGCACCGTTTAAACGTCCAGATACCATTACTTTGATACCCAGAGCACCTAAACGCATAGCTGTACCAACAGAGCGCTTCATTGCCCGACGATACATAATCCGTCGTTCCAGTTGCGAGGCTATACCTTCTGCAACCAACTTGGCATCAATTTCCGGCTTGCGAATTTCAGCTACTGAGATGTGCACTGGCACACCCATTAGTTGGCTAACTTCACGCCGTAAACGCTCTATATCTTCACCTTTTTTACCAATTACAATACCAGGTCGCGCAGTATGGATTGTTATCCTGGCGGACTTGGCTGGCCGTTCAATCTGAATGCGGCTAACTGAAGCATTCTTCAGTCGCTTTTCCAGGAAATCACGAGCTTTTAAGTCTGCTTGCAGATTTACGGCATAATCGCCTTTTTCTGCAAACCATGTGGCATTCCAGTCTTTAGAAATACCAAGGCGTATACCTGTTGGATGTACCTTCTGACCCATAATATTCGTCCCGATCCTTATGCGTCGTCTGCAACGATGACGGTGATGTGACTAGTGCGCTTCAGAATCCGGGTGCCCCGGCCTTTAGCTCGTGACCGACCGCGTTTCATGATCGGGCCTGCGTCTACAAAAATTGTGCTGATTTTCAACTCATCAATATCAGCGCCCTCATTATGTTCGGCGTTAGATACCGCAGAGAGCAGGACTTTTTTAATTATCTGTGCTGCTTTCTTAGTGCTGAATTTAAGTAACTGTTCAGCTTGCTCCACTGGCATACCGCGAACTTGATCCGCAACCAGGCGAACCTTTTGCGGAGAAATTCTTGCGCCTTTTAATCGTGCTGTCGTTTGCATAGCTATACTCGCCTAAGTCGACTTGCGGTTCGCGGTATGACCACGGTATGTACGGGTCGGCGCGAACTCGCCTAATTTATGACCAACCATTTGCTCATTAATAAGCACTGGTACATGTTGCCGGCCGTTGTGGATAGCAATAGTTAGACCTACCATATCTGGCAGAATCATAGAGCGACGAGACCAAGTTTTGATTGGTCGCTTAACATTATTGGCTACCGCGTCATCTACCTTTTTTGCCAGGTGATGATCTACGAAAGGGCCCTTCTTAATCGAACGTGGCATATTATTTACCTACCTTTACGCGACCGAACAATATACTTGTTCGAGGTCTTATTCTTACGGGTCTTATAACCCTTCGTTGGAACACCCCATGGGCTAACCGGATGACGACCACCAGAGGTACGGCCTTCACCACCACCGTGCGGATGATCAACCGGGTTCATGGCAACACCACGAACAGTCGGGCGGATACCGCGCCAGCGTTGAGCTCCAGCTTTACCAAGCTTCCGCAGGCTGTGCTCCTGATTGGAGACCTCACCAATGGTTGCTCGACAAGCTGTCGGGATCTTACGCATCTCACCAGAACGCAATCTTAAAGTTGCATACTGACCTTCGCGCGCGACGATCTGGGCAGAAGCACCTGCGCTACGCGCAATTTGGGCACCTTTACCTTCCTTCATCTCTACGCAATGAACCAATGTTCCCAGAGGTATATTACGCAATGGTAGCGTATTACCCGGTTTGATCGGAGCCTCACGACCACTTATTACCGGGTCTCCTGCACGCAAGTGCCGGGGAGCAATAATATAGCGTCGCTCGCCATCGGCGTATAACACCAAGGCAATATGCGCACTGCGATTAGGATCGTATTCAATCCGCTCAATGCGACCCTGAATACCATCTTTATTGCGTTTAAAATCAATAACACGGTAGTGCTGCTTATGACCACCGCCGCGATGGCGAGTGGTTATACGGCCGTAATTATTACGCCCACCGGTTTTACTTTTCTTTTCTATCAGAGCCGCATGTGGTGCACCTTTGTGCAAGTGATCATGTTTGATCTGCACAACACCGCGACGGCCTGGAGAAGTTGGTTTTGCTTTGACAATTGCCATTAGGGTTTACCCTTATGCTGCCTCGCCGCCTTCAAGAAGATCGATAACCTGATCTGCCTGAATGCGAACGTACGCTTTTTTCCAATCGTTCCGACGGCCTAAACGCTGACGGAATGCTTTTGTTTTGCCTTTGACGTTAACTGTCTGCACGGACAGGACATTAACCTCAAATAACAGTTCTATTGCGCCTTTGATATCCGCTTTGGTGGAATCAACCGCAACCTGAAATACATATTGGTTACTGCTTTCACCAACTCTAGTAGACTTTTCAGTCACCCGTGGTGATAACAGGACCTTATATAATTTTTCTTTACTCAGCGTGCTCATCCTAGCCACTCCTGTATCTTATTTATCGCTGCAACAGTGATAATTATTTTTTCTGCGCCAACCAAACTAACCGGGTCAATAGCATCAACATCCAGAACATATACTGCCGGGATGTTACGCGCTGCCAGAAATACATTGTCATTGAGACTATCTGTAATAAGCAGACCTTTAACAAAGTCATGACTGGACAACAGCTTAGCTAGTTGCGCTGTTTTAGGCACATCCAAATTAAAGTCTTCAACTACTACCAACCTGTCCTGGCGAACCAATTCAGACAAAATAGCTTGCATTGCAGCCCGGTACATTTTGCGATTAACCTTTTGAGCATGATCCCGTGGGCTAGCTGCAAAAGTTACACCACCACCGCGCCACAGAGGTGAACGGATTGTACCCGCACGGGCACGACCAGTACCTTTCTGTTTCCACGGCTTTCTGCCACCACCGCTTACTGCGGAGCGATTCTTTGTTGCTTTAGTACCCGCACGCCCGCCTGCCAAATATGCAGTCACGACCTGGTGTACCAGAGCTTCGGAGAAGTCACGCGCAAAGATCGCTTCATTGACCTTTATTGTGCTTCCACCTGTTACTGTAAGTTCCATCATGCGCTCCTTATGCCTTGGACGAAGGCCGAACAAATACATGCCCGCCTTTGCTGCCAGGTACTGCGCCCTTGATCAGCAGCAGATTACGATCTGCATCAACGCTGACAACTTCAAGACGCTGTGTGGTTACCCGCACATTACCCATCTGTCCGGACATTTTCTTGCCCTTAAATACACGCCCAGGGGTTTGGCACTGACCAATTGAACCGTTGGAACGATGCGACAGTGAGTTACCGTGAGTGGCATCTTGCATTGAAAAGTTATGGCGTTTTATACCGCCCTGAAAACCTTTACCTTTACTGGTTCCGGTAACATCAACAATCTGCCCGATAGTAAAGATATCCGCCTTGATTTCAGCACCTACTTCAATTTCAGCACCTTCATCATCTTCTAGACGAAATTCCCACAGACCTTCACCCGCTTCAGCTTGCGCTTTGGCAAAATGACCAGCCTTAGGCTTGCTCACCAGATTCGCTCTGCGCGTACCCGTAGTTACCTGTAATGCCCGGTAGCCATCGTTATCGAGGCTCCGAATCTGGGTTACCCGATTCGGCTTCACTTCAATTACTGTTACTGGCACACTTTCGCCAGCGTCAGTGAAGATTCGGGTCATGCCGCGTTTACGGCCTACAATTCCGATAGTCATCATCGTTACCCTTAATAAACCTTGAGCTGAACATCAACGCCAGCGGCGAGGTCCAGTTTCATCAAAGCATCAACTGTCTTGTCATTTGGATCCACAATATCCAACAACCGCTTATGGGTACGAGTTTCGAACTGATCACGCGCATCCTTATTTACATGCGGCGAAGTAAGAACAGTACAACGCTCAATTCTGGTGGGCAATGGGATTGGCCCACGAACCTGCGCACCTGTACGCTTGGCAGTTTCCACGATCTCAGCAGCAGAACGATCGATTAAACGATGATCGAATGCTTTCAGTCGTATGCGGATTTTTTGGTCAGCCATTTGAACTACTCCGAGTTAGCCGAACTACCGGCCTCTCATTAAAAAAATATGTCTTATGCGAGAATTTTCGCAACCACACCGGCACCTACAGTACGACCACCCTCACGGATAGCGAATCGCAGACCTTCTTCCATTGCAATGGGGTTGATCAACTCAACCTTCATCTGGATGTTATCACCAGGCATTACCATCTCAACACCTTCTGGCAACTCTACCGCACCGGTAATATCAGTGGTACGGAAATAAAACTGCGGGCGATAA
>JAJRYF010000101.1 GCA_024275935.1 Gammaproteobacteria bacterium
AACCTAAAAAAAGAAAATGAACCGTTAATTACACGAAACAACGCAAAGCACATAAGCACGCCATTCTTTTTGCGCTCTAGCGCAGTCTGCAACGATAGCTCTCTTGCGGTATAGTATTAGTCATAACTGCAAGGAATATACTTGAATGATTGACCTTTACACCGCACCCACTCCGAACGGTTACAAAATCAGTATTGCCCTGGAAGAAATGGGGCTCGAGTATCAATTACATATTGTTGACCTCAGCGCGCAAGAGCAGCACACAGATAAATATCTAAAAATAAACCCAAACGGGAAAATACCCGCTATTGTTGATCATGACAATGCTGGCTTTATCTTAGTTGAATCAGGTGCAATTTTAGTCTATTTAGCCGAGAAGTCAGGCCGCTACTATGGCAAGAACACACAATCCAGGCACCTGGTATTACAGTGGCTGATGTTTCAAATGAGTGCCTTGGGCCCAATGATGGGACAGGCAAATGTTTTCTTTCGCTATATGGAAGAAAAAATCCCACTAGCTATCGATCGCTATCACAACGAGGTTAAGCGCTTGTTCAGGGTTATGGATAAGCAACTGGCAAAAACCAGATTTATTGCCGGAGAGTACTCCATAGCTGATATGGCTTGTTATCCCTGGGTATCAATTCACGATTGGGCCGGTGTGAGCATCGACCAATACACACATCTACAAGGCTGGTATAAGCGCTTAGCTGAGCGCCCAGCAATAACAAAGGCCATGCAAATACCGCCATCCATAGATAGCGCCAAAATAGTTAAAACCGCCAGAAACATTATTATCCGCTAAGAATGACTAAAGCAAAAAAATCAACAAGTAACTCAAAGCTACAAGCAGAGGACATTCGCCCTTTTGTTGCCCCATGTAACACCGTTGGAATTGAAGCCCCGCTTAGGTGGCTAAGGCTTGGCTGGCAAGACTTCCGGAAAACCGGCTGGCTTAGTTTCGCCTATGGCCTGGTAATGGTCGTTATCGGCATTTTGGTGACCTGGATATCCTGGCAGGCTCACAGCCTGGTGTTAGCTATTGCCTTGATTGGAGGTTTCTTTTTTATTGGCCCGGTAATCGCAATTGGCCTGTACTCTATGTCTAGACAACTTGAAACAGGCTTACAGCCGCAGTTTATCCGTTGCCTGCGCGCCAGCCGAAAACGCATGGCAAGCATCATGGTTTTGTCTATTGTATTCTTGGTTGTTTTCTTGATCTGGGCACGCGCCGCCTCGATGGTGCACATTTTCTTTCCCAGCATGGGCACTATAGAGCTATCTGATTTAGGCGTGTTTTTGGGGGTTGGCACTTCAGTGGGGGCGATTTTCGCCGCGATAGTATTCTGCGTTGGAGCATTTTCCATACCTATGCTTCTGGACCGAAAAGTAGACTCGGTTACCGCCGTAATCACCTCAATAAATGCGGTCCTGCATAACAAATTAACTATGCTGATCTGGGGCTTCCTAATTATCGCGGGGATACTGGTAGGAATACTTACTGCATTTATTGGCTTGGCTATCACCCTGCCAGTAATTGGACACGCTACTTGGCACAGTTACCGGGAAGTCATTAACCCACAGGCCTGGGAGCGAATGCCTGGGGTGGGCGAACCGGATCTAACGCAGCTTAGCAATAACAGCTCAGATTAAAACAACAAAATATGCTAGCATCTATACAGGCTTAACCAGCATGGAAATAGAGTCAATTCTAAGGAGTACCGCATGAAAATCGCTATTATTATAACTTTGCTCTGCTTAATATTTGCTAACCATGCCGAAGCGGCTGAAATTTACCAATGGACTAATGCTAAGGGTGAGTCGGTGTATTCACAAACACCACCAACAGATGGCAGTGCTATCGCTACAGTTACCTCCGTAGAAGACCCTATTACCGAAACAACTGAAGCACAAACAGAGGTAGCCCAGAACAGCGATGCCGCTACTTTAGAGACAGCTAAGAAAATGGATAACTGCGAGATTGCAAGAACCAATATCGCCCTGCTAAGGGTTGCCAACCCGCAGACACAGTTTACTGCTGCAGATGGTGAAGATGTAACCTACACTCAGGCAGAACTAAACTCCAGAATCAGATCCAATCAAGAGGTAGAAAAAGCCTGGTGCGAAGAATAACTTAGGTTGAGATAAGTTTAAGGTAATTGGCGACCGAAGCTACCTGCCAGTCCAACCATCGTTCCATGTACCTCCGCTATCTAGAAACTCGCGTTGCCCTGTAGATGACACCCGGAACCCCTTTATAGCATCTTTATCCTGCCCGCCTTTAGTAGTGGGCATCACGGTCATTCGATAGCCAGTTGCATCGCCATTATCAATGGTAAAGGTGTAGTACCCCTCGGGACTAGTTCCAGCAATATTTATATCATTAATAGCACTAGCGTAAGTGGCATTACGGGCATAAAAACCTTCCTGCCTACCAGCGGCATCTAGAAGCACCGACTGACCGTCGTTTCTATGCCCTTTTCTAACCGATTCACGATAACTGGGATAGGCCAAGCTGGTGATAATCGCAATTATCGCGACAACTATCATCAACTCCAGAAGGGTGAAGCCTGCGCTTTTTGCTCTAATCTGCATATTAGTTTCCAGGTGGTGTAACTGGAGGCGTGGTGGTATAGCCACCGCTAGTTACCTCTTCCCAATAAATAGCATGGAAGCGATCTGGCCAGCGGGTTACTTCCTGCAAGCCTACCAGAGCGATTACCACTCTGCCTAAACCGCCCTTAGTTTGGGCTGGGAATAGCAATGTTGGTGAAGGTGGCATACCAGGAATATTAAGGGACTTGGATCTATCCGCAGTATCCAGGGTTGCGGAGTCACCACCAAGTTGAGAAAACACTGCCGCTCCAGTTAGCATATTAACTGCCCAAAACTTGGCCTCACCCTCAGTCGTACCAGCAGAACACACATCGGAATCATTCGCTCTAGTACCACTATAGGTTGTAAACAGCACCGAGAAATCATAAAGACTGGCTTTGGAGAATATTTTCTCACCAGCGCCAGCTGGCATATCTATAAACCAACCATTACTAACACTCAGCGCCGCCAGTTGATTAGATCTGTCATCAGCATCTCCAACTTGCACCAGATTAGCGGTAGCATCGTGTAAATTTGCCCTGGTAATAACATCATAGCTAATTGGTGCCCGCCAAATATTAGGGTCTTTAATCATGTAAAAGCTATCTGTAACGATTTTTGATAGTGGATCAGGACGAGCGCCGGAACCGATAAGTATCGTCAAAAACTGAGCCCCGCCGCGATTAAAATAACCAACCTCCGGGGTATTATAAAACTGATGATAGACGCTGTTACCAACATTAACATCTGCTATCACACCTGAAGTCACAGTAGTGCTAAGGAAATCATTATCAGGGGTATCAATACGAATTATCCTGCCACCCACATCAGCGGCATATATTCGGTCAATTATGCCATTGGCATTGATATCAACCGGCAAAATATCAGCAGCAATACTATTAAGATTACCGCTTGGGGCATAGGTAGTAATCCAGGCTCCGGTTTCCGCATTTACGACATATACACCCCGGCCCAGAGTATCATCAACACGGGCAGCTGCTTTATCTTGCTTAGCCGCATCATAACCACCGCCAAATACCAGCACCGGCCCATTGGTAGGGGCTCCGGCAATCTCCATCCGCAAGGCTAAAGGTTTTGACCAAGTTTGTCCCAGATTAACAAAGTTTGGAGTTACCCCACCAATAATTTTCCAGGCAAACTTTGGATTTAAACGATTGCTAATATCCAAAGCGTAGTAGTTTCTGCCACCTCTACGCATACCTACTACCACCATGGTTTTACCATTGATTTCGTAAACAGTCATAGGGCCATCAAGCCCGTAAATCGGCTCTGTGCGCCCGGCATTTAATTTAAGTTCGCCTATATTCTTCAGCAGTTCCTCAGGCATAAAGGCCCATAACTCAGCCCCAGTCCTAGCGTCTATGGCTTCTAAAACCCCTTCTGATGTTGGCATAAGAATTACATCATTACCAGCTCCGTAGACATCAACCACCTCTGGTTGGGCATGGATAGGAGCACCCATCTCGCCTTCGTGGGCATTTGCATCATCAGTCCAACTAACCCATTCAAGTATATCCTTCCTTTCAATGTTGGCTGGGTCGCCAGTATCACCGATTTTAGCGGGTGTAGGCAGGCCTAACATGGCATGAGTAATCAGTGCATTACCTGCCTCAACACGGTTTTGATCATCACTAGCAAGAAGAGTAGAGGTGCTACCAGTTACATAGGTATAAAGATTACGAGTGCCATAGAACTTGCTTACCGCCCCGCCAGCTAACGACTCACTACCATCAACATTAGTGCTCCAATAACTCTTGGCGCTATCTAGAAATAAACTTTTAGGGGACAAAACATCTCCTCCGCCGGGCGCGCTTTCCAAGGTTATACCTAACCCACTAATCGATAGCGTATACTTCTTTAGATTACCTTTCCAGAACGCAGTTACGCCGGGCTCAAAAACGGGCACATAGATAAAGTCTCCACTTACCGCAGTGTTAGTAGCATTGAATGGCACCAGCGGGGCGTTAAAGGTATATGTAACTGAAGATTTCGCCTCATTGGAAATAGCATTGAAAGCCGCAACCAGAGAAGCTGTATCACTAGATGGATAATATTTACCACCGCCTCGCTGGGCTATATCTTCCAGATACCTCTTTGCCGTCGACCCAGTATGAAAGCCAATAGTGTGGGTAATTATGTTTTGAGTTTCCCGAATTGAGGGGAACAAATCATTGTTGAATGCCCATTCAGCAATATCACCAGTGCAGCCTGCGCGCGACATACTAAAACCACTTGGATCTGGATTAGTGCAGTATTCACCTTTGTACCTATAGCCAATACTTTGATATGGATGGCGATCATCAAGCCTGGGGTCAGATGAAGGCTGGTCGGAATACGGCGCACCATCAGTCAACAAAATTATTGAGTTTTGGGCACAATACAAATCCGAATCCACCGGAGTGAGTACTGACACATCATTACCAACACCGGTTCCTTTAGGGCAGTTACCACGGTCGTTATAACAGCCATCATAATAACCATCACCATCATCATCAGTAAACCCCCCGGCAAACCAATCTACCGCCGCAGCCATGGCCTGCACAGTAACCGTGCCGCTAATATGGTATATATCATCAATTCTGCTAACCAGCGTACCACGGTTCTTATCTACATCGAAAAACCCTGTATTACTCCCGGTAGTTATCACCCTTCTACCGCCGTATTGTCGCTTGCTATAACCCATAAATGCAGCATTTACATCTTCCAGACCACCGTCAGCAGGATCAGCAAAGATTGCTTCCAGGGCATCCTGTAGCTCCTGGGTTCGGGTAGTGCTATCGCCGTCTTTACGGCTCATACTACTGGATTCATCCAGCACAAACAGTAAATTAGGTTTAACTTTAGTGGCTGACCCCTGGGTTCTATAAACCTCGACATCTTGCGCTTGCACTGATGTAATGCCTAGTAATATACCAAACAGTAACGCTAAGCATAGTTTATTAAATATAATTCCGTATGTGTATTTCATGACAATTCCTTTCTTAGTTTCGTATCAGCACAACGCCCATGCGGTTGTGTGCTCTAGCCTTGCCACCGGTTATTTTCCCTACGGCATCGGCTTGATATATCAGCGTGGTTAAACTTACTCCAAAACCGTTAAACTTAAATTCACCCGGCATCGATTCCCTGATATAGTCCATTGATAAATCAGCCTCGACATCTGGCTGAGAACGCACCCCTGCCGAGGCAAAATAATTTTCATTAACAATCGCTGCACTACCCGCCAACAATGGAACCTGCACATTCGGCTCTGGGCTCATCAATCGAAACAATGCGCTTTCGGCTGCCTGGAAGGCCATTTGCTTGTGCTGATGGTTTACCGCAATTTTGGTATCCAAATTAGTATTACGCATTGAGCTTAAGCTCAAAATAGTCAACACCAGCAACAACATCATGCTGACTATAAGTGCTGCGCCAGCTTGTCGGGCGCCTCCGGCTGTGTGTAGTTGTAGCATGGCTATTGCCTCGAAATAATCGGATTAAGGTTTCGCAAAACCACAGTGGTGGTTACTGCGCGGTATAGATGTTCGGTATCTGGCGGGGTAAATGTCAAACCCAGCAGGTCAATAGTTACAGGCGTTGCATCACGCATATGCCTGGGAATAGTACTGGTATCGGAGCTCACAATTAAACCAATCCGCATAGATACAACGCTCTCCCAATTAGATTCACTTTGCACAGCATCAGCGGTAATATAACGACTGGCTGAACTGGAGCTCATCGGATTATCCATTACCCCATAAAGCACCCGCAGCAGATGTACCCCAGAAACCAAAGGCACTTCTACGCCATTTAATTCGCAGGTCAGTATATTGTTTTCTAGTTTTATTCTGACAGTACTGAAGCCGGTGACTGGCCCGGCACACGAATTACCAGTGGCGTAGTTAATGGCGATTGTATCTGATGCCGTGGCATCATTACCGCCATCGACTATTCCAGATGCAGAAACCGAGCCAAATGCTGGCTGTCCAGCACTAACCCCTCTGCCGGTCATAGCTACTGTGCGGCGAATATCTGACAAACCATAGCGGCCATTCTCATTAACCGCAGAAACTGCCGTACGCAAATTAAATGAAGCCTTACTACTTATAAAAACCCTACCTGCAGCAGCGGTAATAAACACACCCAGTGCCGAGGCAATTAATAGAGAAATCATTGAGAAACCCCTATAACTTTTGAGTGAGAAATTAGTCATAGCCTTACTTCCTGCTCGGTACCGGGAATCACCACCATGGTCACAGAATCCTGAAAGTCACCACTACCATCAAAATCAGCACGCGTGGTCCAACCCACCTGAATTTCAAAAGTTGAGTGCGGAGAACAGGCATCAGCATCGTCAGCATCTGCATCCACACAGGCGGCAATACTAAGCGTCCCACCTGGCAATTCCGGGGCACCATTTACAGTACATAAAACCGACTTTAGGTCATAAGCTGCAATTTGCACAGCCGAGCATGAATCGGTATTGGTAGCATTAAGCGCAGTTGGAATCATTGCACAGTTCTGAACCGCAACCGCACAACTAGCGTTTACACCAGAATAACTATTGTCTTCGGTTAAATTCGCGCGAATTCTATCAGCCATTGTCCAGGCAATATCAGTAGCAATTGCTCGGTACTGGGCATCAGTAGAGTTCTGAATAGATTTCATTTGTAGCGCAGCGATACCAAGCAAGCCTATGCCCACAATAAATGCCGCAATTAATACTTCCAGCAGGCTTGTGCCACGCTGAGAATTAAGGCTTAGATTACTCATTAGGGGCAATCTCCAGTATAAGGCCTTCCTGTGGCAGAGAAGTAAATGCATCTAACATTGTCACCTGCGGTTATTCTGAAATAGTCAGTACCGGCGGTAAGTGCTGTGGCAGCCCTGCCCTCAGGCGTGTAAGTCAGCGAATTAGATAAATTTGAGCCAAATGATGCCACCGACAAACCAGCCCCTGAAGTGGAGTGGCGTAGAATCTCTACATTGCTTGTATCGGTGACTGTCCAGCCATCATTCCAGTTAGTCAGTTTGGCGATCACCATATTGGATTCCTGGGTAACTGCCGCACTGCGTGCGAGCAAAAAAGATGCCATCATGTCATTGACAGTGGTGGTAACACGATTTCTTTCCAGCATAGTCTGGAAGCTTGGAATCGCCAAAATAAACAGTATTGCGATCAACGCAACTGTAACTAGCAATTCCAATATTGTAAATCCATGAGTTTTTTGCATCATTATCCCCGCAACTCTACTTGCATATGCTAATTATAGACCAGACAGAGGGAATTGCCATGCCCGCTTATCCCCTATAAATAGCCAATTGTCGGGATTATTCTAATACAGACTTTCCATTTTCAGGCAGTCGAATTTTATTAAACTCCAGGTGCGTTACACCGGCGGGTGGGTGCAAATTAGAAATTTCCGGTATGTACTTATCTAAGCCTGGTTAGCAGGTGATTCTTAAAAGCTGGATAGTCGTTTGCAAGTTTTATCGACAATAGCTGTTTATCCACAACCGCCGCTAACTCCTGCGGCAGGGTAATTTCTTTATTCAGAGTTGCGGTTAATGTTTGTATGAATTTTGCCGGATGAGCTGTGCATAGAAACACCGCTGCTGACAACGGTTTACCCGAGTTAGTACGATCTTGCATTAGCGCAGCATAGGCTAAAGCGCTATGTGGGTCTGCAAGGTAGCCACAGCTATTAAGTTCAACAATGGCAGCTTCCGTGGCTGCCTCGGAAATCTTCCGGGCGTACATCTGCTGGACAAATAAATCAGGTTGATTCTGCGCCATCTGTTGGATTCGAATAAAATTATTTGGCAGGGAAACATCCATAGCATTGGTTAGTGTCGCAACTGTGCTGCGGGGATCCCAATAACCTTCGGCAAGAAATCTGGGCACGGTGTCGTTAGCGTTAGTAGCAGCAATCAAGCATTGCATTGGTAGCCCCATATAATGAGCTATCATCCCGGCAGTGGCATTACCAAAATTACCGCTAGGCACGCTATAAACAGCAGATTTTGCAGCAACATAACCTAGCTGGGCAGCAGCTTCAAAGTAATAACACACTTGTGCCAGTAGCCGGGCTATATTTATTGAGTTGGCCGAGTTTAAATTAAGTGGCCCGCGAATATCAGTATCGCTAAAAGCACTTTTCACCAACTGCTGGCAGGCGTCGAAGTCGCCATCAATGGCGATGGTAGAAATATTACCGCCAAGAGTACAAAAAAGCTTTTCCTGCAAGGGGGTGACTTTTCCCTGGGGGTACAAAATTACCGCTCGAATATTTTTCATCCCATAAAATGCATGGGCAACTGCGGCGCCGGTATCGCCAGAGGTAGCGGTCAGGATAGTTTGTGTTTGAGCACCAGCAAATTGCTCAAAACACTGACCCAAAAAACGCGCGCCAAAATCCTTAAATGCTAGTGATGGGCCATGAAACAATTCCAACGCATAGACTTTTTCATGCCCGGCAACAGGCACCAATGGTAGCTCGAAATCAAATGCCCTCTCCAGCATCCCCAACAACTCGTCCGGGCTTAATATATCAGCCATAAATGGTTGTAGTATTTTCTGACTACGGGTAACAAAATCCAGTTTTAATAAACCCTCTATATCATCAAGCACAGGTATTTTCTCAGGGAAAAACAACCCCTGATCCTGCCCCAATCCACGCATTACTGCCTGCCTGAAATTAACCTGTTCCGTAACTACCCGAATATTGTTATAGCGCATACTTACAGATACTCGATTGTGACCGGCGTTAACCTGGGCCGACAAATACGGGTGAAGGCAGATGAATTGATACTATAGTTCCGCTCTAACCAGGCAGCCACAGATGGCGCTGTTTTACTATTACATATAGCAAATAATGTCGGGCCAGAGCCTGAAATACCCACGGCTTCTGCACCTATTTCCAGACAGGTCCTTTGAGCGGTAAGATAACCTTTTATCAGTGGTGCCCGTAGCGGCTCTGCCAGGAAATCTTGCACCTTTGAAGCAGCAAGTTGCCAGTCTGAACTCTGCCCTGCAGCAATAAATTCGTGCAACCACGCCATCTGTTTTAGAACCAAACCTGGGGCAAAAGATGCTGGTAAAATAGCGCGCATTGTATGTGTGGATATTTGTTCTCCAGAGTAGGCTATTACTAGCTGCCAATCCGGACTGACAGGCAGTTGCTGACAATCATCAACAGCGCACATCACCAGACCTCCCAATAACGAAGGTGCAACATTATCCAGGTGCACACTACCACTTACCTCGCCTTCCAAGCGACCACATAGCTCTAATAAGGCTGTCTTTTCCAATGGCGAGCCAATATATGCATTAATTGCTGCCGCGGCTGCCACAATTGAGCACGCACTGGAACCCAAGCCACTACCAACCGGCAAGTTTTTATATAGAGTAATCGTTAGTGGCGGGAACTCAGCTATTTGCCGAAATTCCAACAGGCAGTGCCAAACCAGATTGGCCTCGGTTGCTATGGGTAAGAATGCACAAAACTCACCCTTCATATGCAAACGATCTTGTTTATCCGATGCCAGACTTACCTCGACCACATCACCTAGAGGTGCCCCCTCTAGCGGTTCCAAAGCCATTCCGAGCACATCAAAGCCAACCGAAAAATTACCGATTGAGGCGGCAGCAAATGCGCGAACGGTTGTTGATCTGGTGTTCATACCACCTCCGGTTGGCGTAGTGTCCGCAAGATATCACCAAATACTCCTGCTGCTGTGACTGTAGCCCCGGCGCCATAGCCACGCAAAACCATCGGCATAGGACTGTAATAATTAGTGTACATCGCCAAGGCGTTTTCGCCATCACGAATAGGCGCTAATGGATCACTTTTATCCACTGCCGCGATACCAACCTGACAACGACCATCAATAATATGCGCCCGATAGCGCAGCACCTGCCCACGAACAGCTGCTATTTTCACCCGGTTAGCAAATTCTGCATCTAGTTGTTGTAGCTGCTGCTCCATATCTTTACCGCTCAGATCAGCTTTGAAGTCTACGGGGATTACCGCCTCTACCTCGACATCCTCCAGCTCCAGTTGCATACCGGTTTCACGAGCGATAATTAATAATTTACGGGCGACATCCATACCGCTAAGATCTTCCCGCGGATCTGGCTCAGTAAAACCTTTGGTGCGGGCCAGAGCAACTGCAGCTGAAAAACTGATGCCGTCTTCAAGCAAGCCGAAAATTAGCGATAAAGAGCCTGACAAAATCCCATGAAACTGATCCAAAAAATCCCCTGAGCGCATCAATGCCTGCACTGTATCCAGGAATGGCAGACCGGCACCAACATTAGTTTCATACAAAAATTTGCGCAACCGCTGGCGTTCAGTCTGGCGTAATTTAAGGTAATATTCCTGACTAAAGGTATTGGCGTGTTTATTCGCAGCAACCACATTGTAGCCAGCATCCAGAAAACTCACATACTGGCGGGCTACTTCCGGGCTAGCAGTGCAGTCAACTATGGTTGGATTAATCAGCCCAAAATTGCTCTTGCAACTGATGATGTCCTGCCAGTTGTAGCCAGCGCTAGCCGACTTTATTTTACTTTGCCAGCCACTTAGGTCAATTTCCCGTTGCTGCCCCGCATCACTAAGCAATAGCTGTTGGCTATTGGCGATAGCACGCACCCGGATGTGCATCTTCTGCTCTGCGAGGGCTTCATTTTGGCGCTCTATCTGGCGTAATAATTCACTTCCCACCAAGCCACAGCCTAACAAAATAACATCCAAATAATGTAGGTCGGCAAAAAACTCATCGTGGCAGGCCTTGATTGCCAACGGTGCTTCTTCAGTGGCCACAACCAGCGCAATTGCCCGCTCAGAGGAACCTTGCGCAATTGCGACAACATTAATCCCGGCAGTAGCTACCGCCGTCAGCAAGCGAGCCGCAACCCCGCGACGCTGCTTCAGACCATCTCCTACTAAAGAAACTACCGCCTGCCCGGGCAAAGAGCTAATTTGACTGATTTGCTGGTGTAGTTGCTCGAAATGGAACTCTGTCTCCAAGGCCGCTACAGCGGCCTCAGCCTGATCTTCGCGCAATGCCAGATTGATACTGAATTCAGATGACGATTGCACGATCTGGATAATCGAAATACCAGCTGCTGCCAATACCTGGAAAACTCGTTGAGCTGTACCTACTTTACCCCGCAACCCGGGACCAGCAATGGTAATAAGGGCGATTTTATCGAGATATGAAATTCCCTTGATAGATTGATCTGTAGCATCGGAAACCAGGGTTCCCGATTGCTCTGGCCTATATAGACTACGGATTTCGCAGGGTATTTGGGCGGCCATTAGTGGGCCTACTGCTCGACCATTGATGACTTTGGCGCCAAAATAAGATAGCTCCAGTAGCTCACGATAACTGATTTTCGGTAGCAATTCTGCCGCGCTTACCAGTGCCGGATCGGCAGTATACACCCCATCTACAGCCTTCCATATTACACAGCGCCGAGCAGCACAAACCAGCGCCAGGCAAGCTGCGGAATAATCAGAGCCATTGCGCCCTAAGGTCAATAATTTACCTGCCGGACTAACGGCAACAAAACCCGGGATAATAATAATTCTTTCAGCTGTATCTGCCAGCACTGCTTGCAGCTGTACTCTACTTGCCTCCTCCTCCACTACCGCATCTAGCGGGTCACCTTGCGCGACTAAACTCTGGTTAAATTCCAACCTACTATGGTTCATGCCCTGTTTTTCCAACATTGCTGCAACCAGCAACACTGCCATCAGCTCACCTGCAGCTATAATCCTGGAGATAGTGGTATGCGCTGCATCTACAGTTAAGCGCACGCCTTCCAATAATCTTTCCAGATCGGCGTACAGCTCAGTCAATAATTTGGCCGTATCTTCAGTATCACTAATTGCCGCTAGCAACTCATCATGCTGTTTCTTTATAGCTGCCAGTACTGGCTGATAGTCGTTCCCGGCACTAGCCAAATCTAAGGCTGCTTGAAGCTGGTCGGTTACCCCGTAAAGCGCAGAAAACACAAACAGACAGCGCTCCTCAGCAGCTTGCGCCGCCATCACCTGGGCACATTGCAGCAAATCATCTAAGTTTCGCAGGGTTGAGCCACCGATTTTATGAACACTCAACTTAATCATTCTCAGCACCGTTATAGCTTGCCTGATGTACCCCATCCATAGCTCGGCCAGAAGGGTCATTTACATTTTGCAAAGAAGCATCCCAAAGCACTGCCTCTGGCGAACTACAAGCCACGGTGGGGCCGCCGGGAACACAGGCAACGGCAGAACTTAGCGGAAATAATTCAGCAAATATCTGGCGGTATAAATAGGCCTCTTTAGTGCTTGGTGGGTTTACCTGGAAACGATGCTGGGCGGAATCTAGCTGTTGCTGCGAAATAGTTTCGTTGGCATAATCGCGCAGGCCATCAATCCAGCCATAGCCAACCCCATCGGAGAATTGTTCTTTTTGACGCCAGACAATTTCAGCCGGAAGCAAATCACTGAAAGCTTCCCGTAGAATTTGCTTTTCCATACCTCCAGACTTAATCATTTTAGCCTCTGGGTTAATTCCCATAGCAATATCCAGGAAGTTTTTATCCAAAAATGGAACTCTGGCCTCTATGCCCCAGGCTGCCATTGATTTATTCGCTCGCAGGCAATCATACAAGTGCAGCCGATCAAGTTTGCGCACAGTTTCGGCATGAAACTCGCGCGCGTTTGGAGCTTTGTGAAAATAAAGATAGCCGCCGAATATTTCATCCGCTCCCTCACCAGAAAGCACCATTTTGATGCCCATGGCGCGTATTTTGCGGGCCATCAAGTACATAGGTGTGGAAGCCCGGATGGTGGTTACATCAAAGGTTTCCAAGTGCCAAATCACATCCCGCAAGGCATCCAGGCCTTCTTGCAGAATAAACTCCATAGTGTGATGAATAGTACCGATATGCTCGGCCACTTTGGCAGCAGCGAGCAAATCAGGAGAGCCTGGCAAGCCGATGGCAAAAGAATGCAGCTGTGGCCACCAGGCTGGTGATTGCTCATTATCTTCAATCCGGCGGCGCATATACTTATGTGCCAGAGCTGCGATAATAGATGAGTCCAGCCCACCGGAAAGTAGCACTCCATAAGGCACATCGGTCATTAAATGCTCACGCACGGAATCTTCCAGCGCTACGCGAACTGCATTAACATCAGCATCAGCTTCTGCAACCGCCGCAAAATCCATCCACTCACGCTGATACCAGCGAGTAATCTCGCCGACTCCACTATCCCAGTAGTGCCCCGGCGGAAACTCCACCACTGAGGTACACACCGCTTGCAAGGCTTTCATCTCAGAGGCAACAAAAATCTGGCCTTTGGCATCATAGCCGTAATACAGCGGAATAATACCCATATGATCTCTGGCAATCAGAAAGCGGTCGCGATTTTCATCGTACAGGGCAAAAGCAAACATCCCGGATAACTTATCCAGAAAGTCCACTCCACACTGCTGATACAGAGCCAAGATAATTTCGCAGTCAGATTCAGTCTGGAAGACATAATCTGTAGTCAAGGCATCTGCCAGTTGCCGGTGATTATAGATTTCACCATTAACCGCCAACACAATACTGCGATCCGGACTATATAGTGGCTGGGCACCGTGGTTAATATCGACTATCGATAAGCGTTCATGTACCAACAAAGCTTTTGGATGCTGGTAAATACCACTCCAGTCAGGCCCCCGATGCCGCAATAGTCGTGATTGGCGTAAAGCAAGCTGACGTAAATCAGAATTATCTTCCTGAATTTGGAAGACCCCAAAAATCGAACACATAGCTAAAAACCCACAAGATTAAAATACAGGTCTAATGTAATGCTTTTTGGGCTCGACAAACAGCCCTTTTAAGGGTTTATAGAGACCTTTTAGCCGATTGGATAGATATTTGCATAGAAACTGAATGATTTTACTATTCAGACTTACCTTCTATGGGGATTGGTTTCATGCGTGGCAATTTATTATACTAGATGCTTATTTACACTTACTGGATCTCAACATGCTACAGAACATAAGATTTAGCTTATTTGTTTCGCTACTGTTTTCATCTTTGGCTGCTGCTGAAGCCCCGCTGGTATCGATTCAAACTCAAGATGCTTTTTTCGAGAATATTCGGAAGTTGTGCGGTAAAGCTTTTGCCGGCAAGGTCACGATTGATAATTCAAACGATAGCAGCTTTGCTAATAAGACTTTGCTAATGCATGTAAGAAAGTGTGCAGATAACGAACTACAAATCCCATTTCATGTGGGTGAAGACGCTTCCCGCACCTGGATTCTAACTAAAACCGGGTCAGGGATTTCCTTAAAGCATGACCATCGCCACAAAGACGGTAGCAATGATACGCTTACAATGTATGGTGGGCACACGATAGATGCTGGCTGGGCTCAGGTGCAATCATTTCCCGCCGACCAGTATTCTAAAGAGTTGTTTGTGCACGGCGAAATACCACAATCTATCGGCAATACCTGGCAAATGTTTATTTACCCGGATAGCTTTAGCTATCGGCTAATTCGACAGGGCCGTGAGTTTCGGGTTGATTTTGATCTGACCAAGCCGGTTGCCGCACCAGCAACTCCTTGGGGTTATTCAGACTGAACGAGCTTATTGATAATTGCTAAAAATGCCTCGCCGTAGCGCTCCAATTTAAGCTGCCCTACCCCGTTTATTTGCAAAAACTCTACAGTACTAACTGGCTTTGCAAGGCACATTTCAACTAAGCTGACATCGCCGAAGATTACATACGGGGGCACAGATTGATCTGTAGCCAACTGCTTACGGAGTTCGCGCAGGGCTTCAAACAGGTCTAAATCTTCAGGCGGTAAATCAAGTGCGGCTTTGGTCGGTTTTTTTCTGACTTTTTCAGTAACTCGTGGCTGCGCCAGCTCCAGAGTCTCTGTATCTCTTAATAGCATTTTTGCCTGCTGGGTTAGTTTAAGCACCGAAAATGCCGCGATATCTTGCTTTAGGTAACCACGGTGTATCAGCTGCCGGGTAATTGACATCCATTGTGCATGGGAGAACTCCATGCCGATACCATAAGTGCTCAAGCTTTGATGATTAAACTTACGAATACCAGCAGTATCGGCGCCACGGAGAACATCAACCACATGCTTAATCCCGAATGACTGACCAACGCGATAAACACAAGAGATAACTTTTTTGCCAGCCTCTGTGGCATCAAAGCGTTCCGGCGGGTTAAGACAAATATCACAATTACCGCAATCTTCGGATAGGTTTTCACCCAAATACCCAAGTAACACCCGTCGTCTGCAAGTCAGGGACTCGGCGAAAGCGATCATAGAGTTTAGCTTATGCGATTCTATGCGTTGCTGGTTTTGGTTATTGCCCTGTTCTAACTGATATCTGGCAGTAGCGGCATCGGCAAGGCCGTATAACAGTAGCGCCTCAGCCGGTAGTCCATCACGGCCTGCTCGGCCAGTCTCCTGATAGTAACCCTCCAAATGGCGGGGCAAATCATAATGCACCACAAAGCGCACATTAGGCTTATCAATACCCATGCCAAAGGCGACCGTAGCTACAACTATTGAAACATCATCGCGCAAAAAGTCTTCCTGCACTTGCTGGCGCCTGCCGGCGGCTAGACCAGCGTGGTAGGCCGCAGCTGAATAGCCATTCTCGCTAAGGTGTTCGGCTAGTTCTTCAACCCGTTTACGGGATAGAGCATACACAATACCTGAATGCTCCCCCTGATGGCCCAAAAAGCGCAGCAACTGACTTTTGGGTTGATGTTTTTCCAATACTGTATAGCGAATATTCGGGCGATCAAAGCTGGTAGAAAACTGCTTGGCAGCTTGCAAGCCCAAAACCTGGGCTATATCTTCCCTGGTCTGTGGGTCAGCAGTAGCTGTAAGAGCAAGTAATGGGACTTTCGGAAATAGTTCACGCAGCTGCCCTAAAGCTGCGTATTCAGGGCGAAAATCGTGACCCCATTGGGACACACAATGTGCCTCATCAATAGCAATTAAAGCCACTGGGATAGTTTCCAATAGCTGTAAGAAGCCTGCCCTCATCATCCGCTCTGGAGCTACATACAGCAACTTCAATGAGCCGTCGTGGATACTATCTAAAACCAGCTTTACCGCACTAGCATCCAGGGTAGAGTTATACACTGCTGCATTTATACCATTTCCGTGAAGTGCATCAACCTGGTCTTTCATCAGCGAAATTAGTGGCGAGACTACGATCGTCAGACCATCAAGGTGGAGTGCTGGCAGCTGATAACATAATGACTTGCCGCCACCCGTTGGCATCAGCACAAAAGCATCGCCACCAGCCAGTACCTGCCTGATGATCTCCTCTTGGTGCAACCTGAATTTTTGCAGGCCAAATACTTGGCTTAGTGTAGAGTGAATGGACATGAGGGAAGTATAAACGACCAGGCAAAGGGCGGCTGTAAGATATCTACGCCCTAAGCCCCCGGATAGATATGTGATTGCCTATGAGGAAAATTCGTAACCGACTCTGTCTGAGTCAGGCCAGCGACAACTAGCTCTTAGGTTTATGGTACTTTAACTGCATGCCAGTTAAAAAATTTCTCAATACTTGGTCTTTGCATTGCCGATAGTGTTTATGTCCATGTTTTCGGAAAAAAGCGCTTAATTCATGCTTGCTTAGATCTAGATCAGCATGGTTGATCAATTCCAGCACGCCTTCAGCCTGCAGATTTAGTGCAATTTTCAATTTTCGCAAAATAATATTATTGTTCAAGCGTTTCTCAGGAGCAGCTTGAGCGCGATCTTGTTTGCCGCGCCGATGATTTATAAACCCATTTAGGAAAGTTGCCAACTGCTCATCGCTGATATCTTTATAAGCAGGATCATCTTCTTTTTTCAACCAGTCACTGACTTCACTTCGAGAAACTTCAAGTTCAGCAGCTGCAAATATTGCCAGCATTTCAGCATCACCAAGATCAAAGGTATAGCGTAGGCGGCGTAAAGTGTCATTATTGGTCATTAGCTGGTCCTGTAATTTGGGTCATATGATAAAAGCCCCACCTTTGGCGGTTTTGCTGATATTGGTGCTATATCTTACTACGATCCGGATTATTCGACGCATCCGACCACCATGGATGGTGGAAGTGCAGATTTTGCATCGTTGCATGGATGCAACTTATTAGAGCAATGCAGGAGCAATTGCCGAGGAGCAAAAGCCTGCCATACGCCTCACCCTTCGGGCTCGCTGCGCTCGTGAAAAATCGTTCCTGACGATTTTTTCGAACCCTGGTGCTACGCACGGGTTTTCATCCCTTGTCGTCTTCGCCAAATAAAAAAGGCCCCACCTTTGGCGGGGCCTTTTTTATTTGGCGGAGAGAGAGGGATTCGAACCCTCGATGGGCTTTTGACCCATACTCCCTTAGCAGGGGAGCGCCTTCAGCCACTCGGCCACCTCTCCGTATTCTTTAATTATATCTAAAATATTAATCTATGAGTTAACCGACTGCTCCAGAAACTCTTCGAGTTTCAAGGGGAGCGCGTTACTCCGGGCATCCATGCCCTTCGCCCTTCGGGCCGCCTCGCTTCGCTCTG
>JAJRYF010000102.1 GCA_024275935.1 Gammaproteobacteria bacterium
GAAGAAAGCTTCCAAGAAGAAAGCTTCCAAGAAGAAAGCTTCCAAGAAGAAAGCTTCCAAGAAGAAAGCTTCCAAGAAGAAAGCTTCCAAGAAGAAAGCTTCCAAGAAGAAAGCTTCCAAGAAGAAAGCTTCCAAGAAGAAGGCTTCCAAGAAGAAGGCTTCCAAGAAAAAAGTAACTAAGAAGAAAGGCAGTCGAAAAAAACGCGCTAAAAAGAAATCGATTAATTTCACAGCGTTAGAAAAGGCTGCGGTTCAGAAGCTATTGTCACTTAAGGCTGAAATCATAAAGCTAGGTGATAAACTCAGCAAGATAGAAGGCGAGGCGGTGACAGCTGCCATGCAAAAACTGCATGATATAGAGGCTAAAATTTCTAAAGCCTTCAAGTAGTCTTGAATAGCGTCCAAGTAGTATTAAAAGGCCCGGGAAACCGGGCTTTTTAGTATAAACTTCATTCCATGGCTAAGCTTGGCAATAATCGGAAAATGCACACCCAACTAGAACAGTTTCTGGATGCGCTGTGGGCTGAGCGCGGGTTATCAGAAAACACCCTTGCCAGCTACCGCTATGATTTACTCCAGTATTGTGTCTACTTGGACACCGCAAATCTTGAAATAAACACCGCCAGTAGGGCAGATATTCAATTATTCCTGGCCCAGAAAATCCGCCGCGGGGCAAGTGCTAGAACTCTGGGTAGGTCGCTCTCGGCTTTGCGCCAGTTATACCGCTATAGGCTCCGAGAAAAGCAAATCGATAGTGACCCGACTGCTTTGATAGATTCCCCTAAACTTGGCCGCGGATTGCCAAAAGACTTATCTGAGGAGCAGGTGGAATTAATTCTTCAAGCGCCTGACATCAATAAACCAGTTGGTCAGCGGGACCGGGCAATGTTAGAGCTTATGTATGCGGCAGGCTTAAGGGTAAATGAGTTAGTGTCGCTAGAGTTGGCAAATTTGAATTTATCCCAGGGAGTGGTCAGGATAACCGGGAAAGGCGGCAAGCAGCGCTTGGTGCCAATTGGTGAAACTGCTGAAGAATGGTTGCAGCTTTACCTTCGAGACGGCAGAGAAGCATTGCTAAAAGGCATGCAGACTGAGACTATTTTTGTGACTGCCAGAAAAGCCGGGTTAAGCCGTCAGGCATTCTGGTATGCTATTCGTAAGTATGCCCTGAAGGCTGGGGTTGAGGCCGGAGTTTCCCCGCATATGCTGCGGCATTCCTTTGCAACCCACTTATTAAATCATGGGGCAGACCTCCGGGTGGTACAATTGCTACTGGGCCATACTGATCTTTCGACCACCCAGATATATACTCATATCGCCCGTGAAGGCCTCAAGCGCCTGCATGAGGAGCATCATCCCCGTGGTTAAAGAAAGTAGTTTGAACTTTAATTAATTTTAATACTCATACTTTGAGAATTTAATACTGGAATACAAATGAAGCACTCTAAACTGATAAATATATTTACCCTAACAATTGCCAGCTTGGTTTTATCGAGCAGTGTAATCGCTAAAGACTCCTACGAAGCGGTACGCGATGCGGTTAAAAAACTGAGCCCTGCAATTACGGATATTGCGGTGAATGAGACCCCGATTGAGGGTCTGCTTGAAGTCCAGTTTGATACTGAGGTTGTCTATATCAGCGCTGATGGCAAGTATTTGCTCCAGGGCTCAATGTATAACCTGGAAACCAGGGAAGACCTCACGGATAATGCAAAGTCCGGGGTTCGTATGAAGCTTATTAAGCAGATAGATGTTTCCAAGCAGATAGCTTTTGCTCCTGAGAAAACTGATTATGATGTAGTCATATTTACTGATATTGATTGCGGTTATTGCAGAAAACTGCACGACCAGATGGCCGAGTACAATAGCGAAGGTATCGGCATCCACTATATGGCATTCCCGCGAGCCGGTATAGGTTCTGAGTCTTACACGAAGTATGTTTCGGCTTGGTGTGCCGATGACCAACAAGCAGCCTTAACCAATGCTAAGGCTGGTAATACTCCTGCACCAAAGGTTTGTGATAATCCAGTTAAAGACCAGTATGAGTTAGGCATGAAGATAGGTGTTACCGGCACCCCGGCGATGTTTACTGAAGATGGAAAAATGATCCCTGGCTATGTACCACCGAAAAAGTTACGCGAGCGTCTTGATGCCATGACAGCTGGTAGCAAATAGAGTGTTTACTACCACCCAGAATGGGTTCCGGGTTCGGTTATTTACCGGCCCGGAACGACCCACCTCGTCATCCCGGGCTTGATCCGGGATCTCATGCAGTTTAGCTTCGGCTTTAATTAGTAGCACGCGTTAGGAGGTGCCAGACCAAGCCCGGCATGACGGTGGTTTCGAGTGGGAAGGTATAGCTGGAACAAAAATCGACAGCAATAGCTGTTACTAGACGGCTCTTTAACCGCAGACAAACCTTGGTGAAGCGTGATCGCTGGTTTATAATTCCTTACTCGAATTAAGCACTTCCTTGAGGGTGGCTCTTGAAAAAATTTCTAGCGTTATCAGGTTCTGCTTCGCTGTCTGAATTTCGCAGCCTTAGACTACAAAAAAAACTGGCTTTATTGCTTGGGCGAGAGCTTGAGATATCTAGTAATTGGGTTTATTTACTGGAGCTATCCGGGGAATTAGAAGCATCCCAGCAAGACCGCTTGGGTGAATTGCTGAATGCCAGCTCCGATAGTACGCTGGCGGCAGGCAGCATATTCCTGATAACCCCACGCTCTGGAACTCAGTCACCTTGGTCTTCAAAGGCAACCGACATAGCCCATCGCTGTGGCTTCTCGCAATTGATTAGAGTAGAAAGAATACAAGCCTTTACTCTGTCTGTTCAGTTAAGCGAGGCAGAGCGAAAGCTGGTTGGTGGTCAGTTGCACGATCGTATGACTCAATCGGTATTCAATAACATTGAGGCGGCTAGCCAATTATTTCAACAAGGCCAACCGGCCCCGTTACGCAGAATTAAACTTTTGGAACAGGGCAATAAGGCCCTGGAAGAGGCCGACGAGAAGCTCGGCCTAGCGCTTTCTGAGTCAGAAATTGAATACCTAAGTGAGCAATATCAATTATTGCAACGAAATCCTACTGACGCTGAGCTGATGATGTTCGCTCAGGCAAATTCAGAGCACTGCCGGCATAAAATATTTAACGCAAGCTGGACTCTTGACGGGGTGGACCAAACTGAAACTTTATTTGGGATGATTAAAAACACCTATAAGGTTTCACCTGAAAACACACTTTCCGCCTATCACGATAATTCTGCGGTTATTGCCGGATCCATGGCACAACGGTTTTTCCCTGATTCTCAAACTCACGAGTATCAATTTAACCACGAACAGATAGATATTCAGATAAAGGTAGAAACCCATAATCACCCTACAGCTATTTCTCCCTACCCGGGGGCAGCAACTGGCTCTGGGGGTGAGATCAGAGATGAGGCGGCTACCGGTCGTGGGTCTAAACCGAAATCAGGCTTATGTGGATTTTCGGTTTCGCATTTGCGTATTCCTGGTGCCATAAAGCCCTGGGAAAGCTCTGTAGGCAAGCCAGAGCGGATAGCCTCAGCTTTAGAAATTATGCTAGATGGCCCATTAGGTGGCGCAGCTTTCAATAACGAATTTGGGCGCCCGGCGTTAACCGGCTATTTCCGAACTTTTGAATTTGAGTACCAACAGCAGCTCTGGGGCTATCACAAACCAATTATGTTAGCTGGCGGCATGGGTAATATCCGTCGCCAGCATGTGGCCAAGGATATTATTCCTGCGGGTGCGCCAGTGTTAGTGCTTGGTGGGCCGGCAATGTTAATTGGGCTTGGCGGCGGGGCAGCTTCATCAATGGCATCTGGTGCTAGCGATGGAGAGCTGGACTTTACCTCGGTGCAGCGCGAAAACCCGGAAATGGAGCGTCGTTGTCAGGAAGTTATTGACCAGTGTTGGGCAATGGGCGAGGACAATCCCCTGATCTCGATCCACGATGTTGGTGCCGGTGGGTTGTCTAACGCCTTACCCGAATTACTCCACGATAGTGGCAAGGGAGGCTTGCTTGAGCTTCGCGATGTGCCTTCAGTAGATAGCTCCATGTCACCAATGCAAATTTGGTGCAATGAATCTCAAGAGCGTTTTGTATTATCAGTAAATACCGATAAATTAGAATTATTTCTTGATCTTTGTAAGCGCGAACGCTGCCCGGTAGCAGTGGTTGGCACGGCTACAGATGATGGCCACTTGCAACTCACAGATAAACTTCTGGGCGATGCCGTCATTGACTTGCCAATGGAAGTGTTCCTGGGTAAGCCACCGCGGATGCAGCGGCAGGCTGAGCACCTGGCTCGACCACTAGCTGCATTTGATACCAGCAATATACTGCTTGCTGAGGCTTGCCAGCGCGTACTTAGCTTGCCGGCGGTAGCTTCCAAGCAATTTTTAATTACCATCGGTGATCGTAGTGTTGGTGGTCTGGTGGTTAGAGATCAAATGGTCGGTCCCTGGCAAATCCCGGTTGCCGATTGTGCAGTCACCGCCAGCGGTTTTACTGCAACTACCGGCGAGGCGATGGCGGTTGGTGAGCGCACTCCATTAGCAGTGGTCAACGCTCAGGCATCTGGACGCATGGCAGTAGCGGAGGCAATTACAAATATTTGTGCTGCTGCGATCAGTAATATTAGTGATATCAAGCTTTCCGCTAACTGGATGGCAGCTGCCGGCCAACCAGGGCAAGATGCTGATTTGTTTGATACGGTGAAGGCTATAGGAATGGAGCTTTGCCCGGATTTGGGGATTGCAATACCGGTAGGTAAAGACTCTTTATCCATGAGCACGGCCTGGAATGACGCTGAGGCTAGACCACAGCAGGTACAAGCGCCTCTGTCGCTGATAGTAACCGCCTTTGCCCCTGTTAGTGATATCCGCCGTAGTTTGACGCCGCAACTACAAGCCGGCGAGACTTGCTTATTGCTGCTCGATCTTGGGCGAGGTAAAAATCGCTTGGGTGGGTCAGCATTGGCACAGGTTTATTCCCAACAAGGTGGGGCAGTTGCAGACCTCGATTCAGCCGCCGACCTCAAAGCATTTTTCAATCTAATTCAACAACTGAACCGGGACGGCCTGCTCCTGGCCTACCATGACCGTTCCGATGGCGGGGTGTTTACCGCATTAGTAGAGATGGCATTTGCTGCTCAGATGGGCTTACAGATAGATATACCGAAGTCAGAAAATTTAGCACTTAGTTATTTATTTAACGAGGAGCCAGGGGCAATTATTCAGGTATCTCTGGAGCAATTGGCTACAGTTGAGGCGAGTATTAGCGCAGCTGGATTAGCTGGCTGCTATACCCCAATAGCCACACCAACCGCAATCCCGAACATTGTAATAGCAACGAATTCTAAACAATTATATTCAGCGACATTGATAGACTTACAACAAATTTGGGCAGACACTAGTTATCAATTACAACGCCTGCGTGACAACCCGGATTGTGCCGATGAAGAATTCACCCGCATTGCCACTGGCAAGCAGTTTAAGCTAGAGCCCAAGCTCGGCTTTAAGTGGCCACCGGCTGCCAGTTTAATTATGGAGCAACCAAAGCCTCGGGTCGCCATCCTTAGAGAGCAGGGCGTGAATGGCCAGATAGAAATGGCAGCCGCCTTCCATTTAGCGGGTTTTGAAGCCGTTGATGTGCATATGAGTGACCTCTTCGCCGGGCGGGTGCAATTGCAGGACTTCAATGGCTTTGTTGCTTGCGGCGGCTTCTCCTATGGCGATGTTTTGGGTGCTGGTCGTGGCTGGGCCAAGTCAATACTTTTCCATCCGCAGATGCGGCAACAGTTTGCGGAATTTTTAGCTCACCCGGCGAATTTTGCCCTTGGGGTTTGTAATGGTTGTCAGATGCTTGCCAGTTTGCGCGATATCATTCCTGGAGCCCAGTATTGGCCACATATTGTGCGTAACCGTAGCGAGCAGTTTGAAGCGCGCTTGTCACTGGTAGAAATACAGCCATCAGCATCTATATTTTTTACAGATATGGTTGGTAGTCGCTTGCCAGTTGTAAGCTCGCATGGCGAGGGGCGCTTTGCCTGGCAGGGTAGTGCCGAGGATGCCGCTGAGATATCCGTTCGGTATATCGAAGCCGATGGCAGCCCGGCTTTGCTCCATCCGGCAAACCCGAATGGCTCGGCGCATGGCACTACTGGTTTGACAAGCGCGGATGGAAGAGTGACTATAATGATGCCGCATCCAGAGCGTAGCTTGCAGAGCAGTAGCTTCTCCTGGGCGCCAGAGCATTGGGGCGCAGAGTCGCCATGGCAAAAAATGTTCCAGAACGCTTACCAGTGGACTATAAATCAGGCAGGATATGGAAAATAATACAAGCTCAGATGATGTTTCAAACAGCCCGGTACGCGATCTGTTTTTGTTGTCAGCGTTATGGATGCCACTAGGGTTTTTCTTCTGGTTCCAAATATCTACGGTACTGATTATCCCGGTAAACAAGCTGTTGGCCTGGCTGCTAAAAATTAATCTTGGAGATATGTTCTACGCAATAACCCAGAACAGGTACATGCTTGAAATTGCCACCAATATCCCGCTCAATGATAAAGTGGATGGTAGATTGGCCGCCCTTGCATTTGATACTAACCCTATGGTCTACGGTTATGGTTTGCCGGTGTTATTCGGGCTGGTAATGGCAACCCCTGGAAATTGGAAAAAGCGCCTGCGGGATTTGCTAGGTGGTTATTTGGTATTAATTGGGGTGCAAACATGGGGCGTATTCTGGGAAGTGCAGAAACTTCTGGAGTTTACCTTTGTAAACAGTGCCACCGCTGCGCAGCATGCCAGTAACATCCCGCCAACATTGATTGCCTTGTGCTATCAGTTGGGATACCTGATTTTGCCAGCGGTATTGCCAGTGGCCTGGTGGATAATCAGCAACCGCAGCTATCTTGAGCGCCACATAGTTAGACGCGCCTGAAGGCGTTCCGAATATACTGAACCTGCCGCCACAATGATTGTCTATGTTAGGCAAGCTATAATAGTGCATAGTCTTATATTTCCTGGGGAATAAAGTGAGTGAAGTTGTCACGCAGTTGGTAAGTTCCAGTAGCGAAAAAAAACCAGAGGACCTGGTTGCTCGGCTGATTGCCGATGGTTTTCTCAAAGAAGAAAACCTGGATGATGCCCGCACAGTTCACGCAGAACAGGGCGGTGATCTTGTTGGCCTGTTAATTCGGCTGGGTTTGGTATCTGAGCGGAATGTTTCAGAAACATTATCCAGTCTGCTGGGTTTGCCGCTTTGGGACAATAAAACGCTCCCTGATGAAGGCATTGATCTTGGTGCTGTTTCCTATCGGTTTTTAAGACAGCATATGCTCCTGCCAGTTGCCGCAGATGATAATAGCTGGACGGTAGTTGCGGCTAATCCCCAAGATGCCTTTATTTCCCGTGCATTGGGAATGGCCGCTAAAAAGACCATTAGTTATCTGGTTGGAATCCCCTCTGATATCGAGTCGAGCCTGGAAAAACTCTATGGCGGTGGCCGTAGCATGATGGGCGAAATTGCTGAAGGCCTTGGCTCATTAGAAGGCGACGATGGCGAAAGTGTTGAGCATCTGCGTGAACTGGCATCTGAAGCGCCAGTTATTCGCCTGGTAAATATAATTATGCAGCGGGCGGTCGAGTCACGCGCCTCGGATATCCATATAGAACCATTCGAGAACCACTTGAAAGTTCGCTATCGGGTGGACGGCGTGCTCCAAGAAGTAGAATCGCCTCCGGCAAGCTCAGCTGCTGCGGTAATTTCGCGGATCAAAATTATGGCACACCTGAATATTGCGGAGCGCCGGCTACCGCAGGATGGCCGAATAATGCATCGGGTTCAGGGCAAAGAGCTTGACCTGCGTGTGTCTACCATCCCCACAGCACATGGTGAAAGCGTGGTTATGCGGATACTGGATCGTGAATCCATAGTTTTGAATTTTTCCGAGCTGGGTTTTAACCAATCCCTGCAACAACGCTTCATCAAACAACTGGAAATGCCTCACGGTATTATTCTGGTAACCGGGCCGACAGGTTCCGGTAAAACCACCACTTTGTACACCGCACTATCACAGCTAAACTCGCCCGAACGCAAAATCATTACGGTTGAAGACCCGGTTGAATATCAACTCGAAGGCATTAACCAGATTCAGGCTAAAGCATCCATCGGCCTTGATTTCGCCTCTGCCTTGCGCGCTATTGTGCGCCAGGATCCGGATGTAATAATGATTGGTGAAATGCGTGACCTGGAAACCGCAAGAATCGCAATCCAGTCGGCACTCACAGGCCATTTAGTGCTTTCCACCATCCATACAAATGATGCCGCCGGTGCAGTTACCAGAATGTTGGATATGGGGGTTGAAGATTATCTGCTAACCTCAACTATTAACTCAATTATGGCCCAGCGCCTGGTGCGTACTTTGAACCGTGATACGGCAGAAGCCTATGCAGTATTGCCGGAAATGGCAGCAGAATTAGGTATGGATAAAATCTCCGCAGACGGCTCGTATACTTTCTATCGGGCCATTGGCTCCAGCGATACCCCCACCGGCTATCAGGGCCGTACTACTATTCTTGAATTGCTTGAAATGAGTGACTCAATCAGGCGTCTGGTAATTAACCGCGCCACCGCCGGTGAAATCCAGGATCAGGCAGTAGCCGAGGGTATGATAACCATGTATCAAGATGGCTTGGAGAAATGCTTGCAGGGCGTAACTACGCTTGAAGAAATTCTTCGGGTAACCCAGGAGGCTTAAAGCCATGCCAGTTTATGATTACAAGGCGGTAGCGCCATCTGGGGAAGTAATCCAGGGCAGCATGGAAGCCATTAGTACTGAGGCGGTGATTGCCAGGCTTCAGTCTGAAGGTAATTTACCGCTACAAACCAAAGAAGCCGGGAAAGGCTTTAATCTGAGCAAGCTTATGCTTGGCAGGCGGTCGATGTCGGCAGCCGAGGTTGGTCAATTCACCGAGCAAATGGCTACCCTGTTGGGTGCGGGACTGCCACTGGATCGCTCCCTTAGCGTACTTGCAGATTTATCTGAGAACGACCGGGTTAAGAAAATTGTTACCAGTTTGCGCGATAAGGTGCGTGGTGGTGAAGCTTTTTCTAAAGCCTTAGAAGCGCAAGAACAAAGCTTTAACAAACTGTATGTAAACATGGTTAAAGCTGGTGAAGTAGGTGGCACTCTAGATGTCACCCTTGAGCGTTTGTCGGTGTATCTGGCGAACTCTAAAGACTTGAAAGACAGTGTGGTCTCGGCACTTATTTATCCGATTTTATTAGTAGTTCTGGCAATTGGTTCATTAATTTTATTGCTGGTATATGTGATTCCTCAGTTCACCCCGATATTTGAAGAGTTAGGTGGCGACTTACCCATGCTTACTAGAATCGTGCTGGCAGTTGGTGGGGTTTTGCAGAGCTTTTGGTGGTTGATTGCAGGTAGCGTATTTTTCGCCGTGTATGCATTTAAAAGTATGCTCGCTGACTCTGTAAAGCGCCGTAGATGGGATGGCTGGTTATTAAAGCGTCGTTGGATTGGCGACCTGGTGGCCAAGCTGGAAACTGCCCGTCTTGCACGCACTTTGGGAACTTTGCTCACAAATGGTGTTCCCTTATTAGGTGCGCTGGGAATTGCTCGCAATGTGCTGGGTAATACAGTTATGCAAGATGACATCAAGGAAGCTCGCATACAGGTTCAGTCCGGTGGTTCGCTGGCGCGCAACCTGGCAGCTTCCGGGCATTTCCCGAAATTCGCCTTGCAGATGATCAGTGTAGGTGAAGAAACCGGTCAGCTAGACGCCATGCTGGAAAAAGTAGCAGATGCCTATGACCGTGAAGTGCGCACCACCATAGATCGTTTGATGGCATTGTTTGTACCCTTATTAACCCTGTTGCTGGCAGGCATGATTGGTTTGATTGTCATGTCTGTGCTGGTAGCTATTCTTGGAATTAACGACCTGGTGGCTTGATTTGATCAGCAGGTAATTTAGAGTGAGAAACATTATGCGGATAAATAAATTCAACAAACTCCAGCGCGGACAAACTGGTTTCAGTCTGATAGAAATATTGGTGGTGCTGGTGTTAATTGGTCTCTTGGCTGGTTTTTTAGTACCCAATATCACCAGTAAATTTGGTGCTGGCCAGCAAAAAGCTGCTATGGGCCAGGTCGAACGCCTGAAGCAATCGGTAGAGGAGTATAACTTTCTCTGGAACAACCGCTATCCGGAAGCGTTGGAAGATCTAACCAAGCCCCTGCCGGGAAGCAAAGAAGGAATGGTTAAATCATCACTGCTGTCTGACCCTTGGGGCCGGCCTTACAAGTATGAGTATCCGGGGCAGCATGGCGAGTTCGATATTTATTCCTATGGTGCCGATGGCCAACCTGGCGGTGAAGGTAAAAATGCCGACATCAATAGCTGGGAATAAAGTTTTCAGATTTATATGCGTCTAGTAGCCAACAAACGACAGAGTGGTTTCAGCCTGCTAGAAATTATAGTGGTCATGCTACTGATCGGCTTAATGGTCGGCATGGTTGGTATGTCGTTGGGCAAGAGCGTTTCCCGGACTGAGGTCAGGAACGCCTCGCGGGATGTGTTAAGCGCGCTGCGTTATACCCGTACCAAAGCCATTGTCACCCATAAAGAGCAAGTACTTATGGTTGATTTGGAAAACCGAACTATCAGCGCCCCGGGAAAAAAAGTCTTTACGCTCCCCGAAGGTATCAAATTGGGTATGGTTACCGCACTCCAAGAGCAACAGTCAGAAACTTTGGCTGGTATCCGCTTCTTCCCCGATGGCGGCTCTACTGGTGGCAAGCTTCAGCTGACGATAGATGAGCGTACTTACGAGATTCATATTCAATGGCTGACTGGTGAAGCCAGATTGGTTAAGGGTTAGTGGGCATCCATAATAACAATAAGCAAACTGGTTTCACTTTGCTGGAGGTGCTGGTAGCGTTTGTGTTGTTTGCCTTGTCTTTCTCTGTGGTTATGCAAATCTTAACCGGCTCTATACGCAATACCGCGCGTTCTCAGGAATACACCCAGGCGGCTTTATGGGCGCAGTCGGTGATGGCAGAAGTCGGTCTGTCTGAGCCAGTGGAAGCTGGTGCTGCCAGCGGTAGTTTTAATGAAAAATATAGTTATTCGCTGGATATCTCCGAATACGATATGACCATCGGTGAAGGCAGTCTGGCATCTGAAGTAATTCCGGTCGACCTGTATCTGGTTGCAGTTGAAATATACTGGGGCGAGAGTAGCAACCCGGCCAGCGCCAGGTTCACTACCCTGAAAGCCTTAAACGGTAATCAGCGATGAACACTCACCCAGCTAAGTCACGCCAACTAGGGTTTACTTTGATAGAGATGCTGTTGGCGGTTACCTTGATGGCAATTCTTCTAGCCCTGGTTTATGGCGGTATGCGGGCTACTAATAGAGCCTCATTGCGAGGGGAGGTTTTAATTGCTGATACTCAGGCTATGCGCATGGCCCATCAGTTTATTAGCCGTCAAATTCACCAGATGTTACCGCTGGGCTGGGAAGGTGATGGTGAAGATACTATAATGTTTGTCGGTGATACCAATAGCATCACCTGGGTTGGACCGATGCCTGGTTATCTTGGTTTTGGTGGTCCGCAGCTACAGCGGCTGGAGCTGGGGCGAGGGGATGGTGGCCAGGAGTTACACTTCCGCCACGCGGTGTTAAATGATGGCACTGCTGACCTACAAGCTCAGGACCCAATTGTGTTGCTACAGAATGTGGAAAGCCTGCAGTTCGAATTCTTACGCATGGATGAGGAGCAGCGCGATGAACAGCTCGCCGACTGGCAAGCTGACTGGGATATCAAAGATAGCTTGCCGCTGGCCTTACGCATGGTGCTTAGTTTTGAAGATACCGGTACCGGCCTGTAATGGCCAGATTTGGTGGCCTCAAGTTATAACGGTGGGATTTCCGGCAAGCCAAGGAATCGTAGTAATTATCAGGAAATCATCAAAGATCTGATTAAAGAGCGCAAGCAGTCGGGGGGTGAGGACTAATGTTTACGCTTAATAAAATTGCATCACAACGCGGGGTGGCGCTGATTATTGTGCTCTGGGTGTTAGTGCTGGTAACTATTACAGTAGGTTCTTTCTCAGTCTCAGCGCGCACCGAAAATTTGCAGGCGCGTCAGCTTTTGGATGGTTCCCGTGCCCGCTTTGCGGCTGAGGCAGGTATGGCTATAGCGGTACTTAATTTGCGCAATCCAGATGTAGCTAACCGCTGGGTTCCTGATGGCCGCCGCTATGAGCTGCAATTTGAACAGGCCAAGCTAGAAATTTCAATTACTGATGAGCGCGGCAAGCTGGATATAAATGTAGTTGACGAGCTAACGCTTATTAGCCTGCTAATTGCCAATGGAGTAGCAGAGGAGCGGGTATTACCACTGGTAGCTGCTATCCTTGATTGGCGAGACCCGGATGATGCGGTAAGAATTGATGGTGCTGAAGCGGATGAGTATGCATCTGCGGACCTACCCTATGGCCCCCGCAATGCTCCATTTGTGATTCTTGATGAGTTACAACAGATTCTGGGGATGGATTTTGAACTTTATCGTAAACTAGAGCCAGCTTTAACGGTATACTCACGGCGACGCACGATAGACCCGGCTTTTGCCCCCTACGAGGCACTAATAGCATTGCCCGGGATGACGGCAGATATAGCCAGAGAGTTTATTAATGAACGCCAGACCAGGGATAATACGGGCGATAATACTCTGTTAATGCCAGATGGCAGCGCAGTTGCCATGCGGAGCATCGGGCCAACCCAGAGTATGCGAATTAAAGCGACAATGCCGAGCGGAATCTGGGAGCAACTGGAAGTTACTATTAGTCTGTCATCAGGCGGGCTGCAACAAGCATTCCAGATTATGCGCTGGAAAGAAGGAGTATGGAAGTCTTGACTTATAGTCAAAAAATTCAGGTTTGGAGCGGACAGCTGCGGGACAGCAGTATTGGCCGTTTCTGGCACTGGTGGATGCAGGAGCTGCGCTCCATGCTGCCAGTTAGCTGGCGTGAACGGTTGGTGGCAGAGTCGCGGCCACTACAGATACTTGCCGCTGAAGACGGTTTCCTGTTACGCACTGATGCCGACCATAGCCTGGCTCTAAATGCCAGCATTGACCCGGAACTAAGGCAGCAACAAATCCAGCAGTTGTTGACGGCTGCGGAATTAGAAAACCCAGAGAAGGTCTTGTATTTACCGGCCGGTGAAGTGCTTCAAACTGAAGTTTCCCTGCCGCTTGCAGCAGAAAGCCGCTTACGCCAGGCCTTAGAATTCGACCTTGACCGGCAAACACCGTTTCAGGCAGAAGATGTATATTTTGATTATCGTATTCTTAGCCGCGATAAAACTCACAATGTTATCCGCTTGCAGCTATACCTGATTCCCAGAGTTCAGGTTGATCAGCAGATATTGGAGCTGCACCAACTCGGAGTCGACCTTAACCGCTTGACTCTGGTGGATGATCCACATGGGAAAGCGGAAGAGTTAAACCTATTGCCACCCGAGAAGCGGGTTTTACGGATTGACCACAAGGCCAGGTTCAATCGCTTATTGATGCTGGTAGTGCTGGTAGTGTTATTTATGGCAATGTTCCAGTCAATCTGGGTGCGGGAGCAGCATATAGTAGAGCTAGAAACCGCTATTGATGAAGTCTCAGTTGAGGCAAGAATGGTTGCGGCTATGCGCACGCAAATTGAGGATGCCCGCGAGGGTGCAAATTTTCTGGCAATTAAAGAAACCGAATACCCGGAGGACATTCAGGTTATTGCTGAATTAACCCAAATCCTTGACGATGATACCTGGGTGCAACGGTTGATTATAAAAGATGGCGAAATCAGGGTGCAGGGTTTATCGCAGGAGGCACAACGTCTGATTCGGGATATCAACGCCTCACCTTTGTTTTCAGAGGCCGCCTTTCTAGGCACCACCCAATTTGATAGCCGAGCTAAGCGAGAGCGCTTTAACCTTTCTGCCAAGTTAGTCAAAACCGCTGATATGGAATTACCAGAGGCCGCTGAAGAAGCTAGTAATACCCCAGTTGCTGCCAGTGCTGACAAGGAGGCTGACGATGCAGTTACTGCCAACTAATACCAATAGCCGTACATTACCAGTGGCACTGCTGCTTATAAGCATGATTTTGGTGTATATGTTCGGCTTCCATTGGTTTGTCTCCAAACAAATGGAGCTAGGCGATACCATCGGCTCACTGGAGTCCCGTTACAGCAGCATGAAATCTGTAACCATGCAAAGAGAAAGTCTGGCAGAGCAGTTGCGTAAGCTCCAAAGTGACGGGCTTGATCTGGATTTGTTTCTGGCTGAAGGCGATGCCAACTCTGCCTCGGCCGGTATGACTGCTACACTAAAGCAGGTTATTGCTTCTGAGGCAGAAGACCAAAGTAGCTGTAGTGTAGTTTCCAGTCAGCCAGTGCGCGCAAAGCTGGAGGAGCGTTTCCAGCGTGCCAGTGTTAATATTCGCATGAGTTGCAATATAGCTGATTTTGTCAGTGTCCTGTATAAACTGGAAGATATGCGCCCAATGCTACTGGTTGAAGAGCTTAATGTGTATAAAATCACCCCGCGCCGAGTGCGTGGAAAATCGGTGGGGTCTGCGGTGTCGCGCCTGGATATTCGGTTTAATTTAACCGGCTATTTGCGTAACCGAGGCGAGGGTTGATGAAGTCACTGATTAAAGACAACCCGGTGGGAGTAATATTGCTGACAACAGCGGGGGTACTGCTGTTGCTGATCCTGCTCTTGCCTTTTATCAGCGGTGGACTCCCTGATGGGAAGGTGATTGCGCTAACCACTAGCGCGGAACCCGCGGCTCTGCAAATCAGTGAACTTGAACCGATCGAAGAATTTGCGGTCATTAAACAGCGGCCATTGTTTAATCATGACCGCAAGGCAATAGTGATTACGGCAGCCGATGCCGATGATGCCGGGAGCTTGCTGGATGAAGATATTGAAGACAAGCCATTAAATGCTGATCTTACTGGTGTAACTATTACCAAAGACCACCGCATAGTGATGCTATTTGAGCGCGATAGCAAAACCATGATTACTGCCGCTGAAGGTGAAATGCTTGATGGTGAGCTTAGTGGTTGGTTGGTGGAAAAGGTGGAAGAGCGAAATGTATCTCTCAAAAACCAACAGGGTGAAGTGGCTGAGTTGGAACTAAAAATGTTTACCCGGTCGCTGGGTAAAGCACCAGCAACAGCCCAGCGGAATGGTAATAAGAGTAAAGTCGGCAGTGAGACTAAAAAGCCCGCTAAAAAACCATCGCCCAGGGTAGCTAAAGCCGGTGGTAAAAATAAGGATAAGGAAGATAGCAAGCCTAAAAACAAACCGATGACTGCTGCTGAATTTATGCGCCAGGGTTTGGAAAAGCGTGCCGCCGCAAGAGAAAAAATAAATTCACAGAAAAAGACTGATGGTAGTAACTAATGATAATAGATAAAATAGTAAACAGCAGTGAACCATTAAGTCGCGCTAAGGCGGCTACAGGAAGGGCAATGTCTAGTCACCGGAAACATTTGTATAAGATAAGTCGCCGGCTATTACCAGCCCTGCTGATTTTATTCCTGAGTGCCTGTGCAAGCACAAGCCATGAGCGGACTCCAGAGGAACTTGCCGAGGCGCAAGAGGCGGCACTTAACTGGCCAAGCTACGACAAAGCAGACCATAGCAAAGATACCGTTGATAATGTGGCTGCAGGTATTGCAACTGATTCGGAGGGCACACTTGAATGGGAAGAGCCAAAAGTCGAGATCAACCCCGGAACCGGTAAGTTTATTAACGAAAGGGTTGCCAGAGCCAAAGCGCATAAACCACTTAGCGGCGATGGTGAAGTAACCTTTAACTGGGAAGGTGTGCCAATCCAGGAAATCATCCATACTGTGCTGGGTGATATTTTGCAGGAAAATTTTGTAATTGGCCCCGGCGTAAAGGGTAAAGTTACTTTTGCTACCGCCAGGCCAATTAATCGTGACCAGGTGTTACCAATTCTGGAAATGGTATTGCGCTGGAATGGCGCAACTCTGGTTTGGAGTGAGGGGCGTTATAATGTATTGCCAATCAAATCCGCTATTGCGGGTAATTTAACTCCGGAAACTGGCTCGCTGCACACAATTCGTGGTTATGCAGTGCGGGTAGTGCCATTAAAGTATATTTCTGCCAGCGAGATGGAAAAGTTATTGCAGCCTTACGCCCGCGATGGCGCTATCTTGAGTGCCGACAATTCTCGTGGTCTATTGTTTCTGGCTGGAACCCGTAACGAATTAACCAATTATATTCAAACCATCAACACCTTTGATGTTGACTGGCTTGAGGGCATGTCAATTGGCCTGTTCCCGTTAAAGCGGGTGGAAGTGGCGACGGTAATTCCGGAGCTGGAAGCTCTGTTTGGTAATAACGACGGCTCACCTCTTTCCGGGATGTTCCGCTTTATGCCCATGGAAAGACTAAATTCGGTAATGGTAATAACCCCGCAGCCAGAGTATCTGAACAAGGCGCGAGAGTGGATTGAACGCCTTGATCGTGGTGGCGGTGAGGCCTCGCGGCGTTTATATGTATATGAAGTCAAGAATCTGGAAGCGGTAGCGCTGGCAGAGTACCTGGGCCAGATATTTGGTGAAGGCGGTGGTCGCTCAAACCGCTCACGCAGTGGTGAGGTTGCCCCGGGCATGCAGGCGGTATCCCTAGGCGGTTTTAATCAACAAAGCCAGCGGGATTCAGATACCAGTAATAGGCAGCCTAGTAATAACAGAAACAGCGCTAATACCAGTGTAAAAACCGAAGATGTATCTATTATCGCGGTTGAAGAAACCAATTCCTTGCTGATTCAAACCTCACCGCAAAAATACGACAGCATTCTGGCTGCAATTAAGCGCCTGGATATAGTACCGCTGCAAGTTCATATAGAGGCGCAGGTACTAGAGGTTACATTAAATGAATCACTGTCGTTGGGCGTGAGCTGGTATTTAAGCAACCTAATACCAGAGGTGGGCTGGGAAGGTGGTGTTGCCCCATCCACATCAGGCGACTTCCGAGCCGGCAATACCACGGGTGAAGGCGGTGGCTTTTTTGGCCAAATCGCAAAAATTACCGGCGGTGGTAACTTTGTTTCCGCGACAATTTCAGCCTTGGATAAAACCACCGATGTCCGAGTGTTATCTACCCCATCACTAGTGGTTCGTAATAATGAAGAAGCCAATATAAGTGTAGGCGAGAGTTTGTCTGTACAAGGCACCTCGTTTAACCCAGGTGGCGGTAATAACGGTACCATTCAGTCAAACCAGTATATTAAGACCGGGGTTGAGCTATCTGTTACCCCCAGAGTTAATCCTGGCGGCTTGGTGTATCTGGATGTGAGTCAAACTGTATCCAGCCCTGGCGAAGTCGCGCCCAATGGTAACCCCAATATTAATGACCGTTCATTGGCAACAAAAATCGCAGTGCAAAGCGGTAATACAGTCTTGCTGGGTGGCTTAATCCGGGAAATTGTCACCGATAGCTCATCGGGGATCCCAGGTCTGCGCCGGATACCCTATGTTGGCGCTTTGTTCGGCGAAACTCTTACCGGCACCCAGCGGACCGAATTATTAATATTGATTACCCCAACTGTAGTCAGATCCGCGGCCGAGCTGGATGTAGTAACCGATGAATACCAACACCGCTTCCGTAATGTTAAACCAATCCGCAAGGGTGGCGTAGTTACCCTCAGCGCGGAAATAGATGATTAGTCTAGGGTTAAACGCCCTGAGCCAACAAGCAAATAAGGAAAAACAATGAATTTAGTTAAATGGGTGGCGATAATTATTCTAATGGCAGCGGTAATACTTGCTGCTAGCACCGCTTATAAGCCTGCAAACGAAGTCACGCTGAGTAATGTTGAAGCGGTAGAAATTCGTAGCCGTGACTGGTTGCTGGCAATGATTGAGAGCGACTGGGAGGCCACCTATGAATTCACCTCTCCAGGGTATAAGTCCGGGGTAAGGTTGCTGGATCATATGTTGAAAATGGCAGCTCGGCGGGTAAGTTGGGTTGGTGGCGAGATTCTAAGCAGTGAGTGCGACGATAGCGTCTGTAAGGTAAATATGCGCATAGTGTATAAAGTATTCTCGCCGATGCGGGGCCTGCGCGAGTTTGAAAGTTTTGAAACTGTGACTAATAACTGGGTAAAAGCGGATAATCAGTGGTGGCTGGTGCCGAAATAGGCATGTTTTCGACTATATATTCAGTAATATATGAAAAAATTAACTATTTTTTAACTTGTTTTGTTGTTGTTTTTTATCCACAAAGAGGTCTTGTTTTAGTGCCTATGAGTTGAATATCCCGCTATCATTGGCTTTGCAGAAAAACCACAGGCTCTTTACAGTGCCATCCACAGGCCAAAATTACCTAAATATTGTTGAAATTAGTTTGCCTTTCAGTATTTTTTGTCGTAACATTACCACTGCGAATATGCGCTACGAGCACTGTCAGTGTCTTCGTGGCTAACGCAAAATAAAATGTTCGGGCGTATTTTTGCAGCCCTGTGTACACAATAGGAGTGTTTGTAATGAAAAGAAATAATCTAACCACTGCTGTCTTAGCTGGTATTGCTGGTATTGCTGGTATTGCTGGATCAGCGCAAGCAGTAAATATAAATCCGGATGGTTTAGGCCAAGTCCTGCTCTATCCTTTCTATACCACCAATAACGGTAATCAAACTCTGTTGTCCGTAGTTAACACTACCAATGCAGCTAAAGCCGTTAAAGTTCGCTTCCTTGAGTCTTTAAACTCTCGTGAAGTGCTCGATTTTAACTTGTATCTGTCAGCTTATGATGTTTGGGTTGCCGCTATCTTCGATAATGCCGGTACACCGACTCTATTGACTGGCGATTCAAGTTGTACTGTTCCTTATTTCTTCGGTAATGGTAATGGCCTCGGTGCTCAGCCTTTCTTGAACTTTGCTTATATCGGTGCTGATGCTGACGCTAGCCCGGAGCGTGGTTCTATTACGCGTGCATCTGAAGGTCATTTCGAAATTATCGAAATGGGCGAGATGTTACCTGGCCCCTTTGCCGATGCGGTAACTCATGTTCAGGGTGCGCTTGTTGGCCCACCCCCGGTTCCTGCTCCTGCTCCTAACGAGCAAGTGCCGGCGAATTGTGATCTTTTGGTCGCAGCTTGGACAGCGCAACAAGGTAATGATGGCGCTTGGGTAGTCGACAGTTCAGTAGGTATGACTGATGCAAATGGTGGCTTATTCGGTGGCGCAGCTATCGTTAACTCTCAAGCTGGTACCATGTACAGCTACGATGCCAAAGCCATTAATGGTTTCTGGGATCCGGCAGTAGCTGCCGGCATTCGTCACTCACGGCCTGGTGATGAATTACCATCGCTGACTTCTGGAGATGCTACTACCGCTAATATTTTTGATGATGCAGGTAACGCGATTCCTTTAATGTACGGTCAAAGCATTGAAGCCGTTTCTGCATTATTTATGCATGACCAATTGATGAACGAGTATGTTATTCTGGACTCATTGGCAGCACAGAGTGAGTGGGTTATTACTTTCCCAACCAAGCGTTTCTATACTGACCCAGCATTTAATGGTGGCAGCGGCGTAGTTATGCCTTTCACCTCTGCAAGAACTTCTAGTGCTACTGCTTGTGAAGATTTCACAATCGACTTTTATGATCGAGAAGAAGGTACGCCAACTGATGCGCCTCCAGGAAGCCGGCCGCCAACAGTTTCACCTGAACCACCGGTTGAAATTCCACCGGGTGCGATTTTGTTTGAACTGTGTGCTGAGACCAATGTCATACGGTTTGACCAGGAAGAAGAAGGTGAAGCTCAAACGCCTGCAGTACCTATCGTGGGAACCAATGGCTTTGACTCCTTGGTAACCTTCGGATTGCCAGTAGGATATGATGCTGGTTGGGCTAATATCAATATGGTGCCCTATGTGAATGGTGACCCTATTGTTCCTCCCGTCCCTCCTGCTGTCGGTATCCCTTCTTCAGGTAATCGTATGGACTCCGAGGGAATGCTAGGTCTGCCAGTGATCGGCCAATGGTTCGAAGCCTTTACCAACGGTACCCTTCAGGGTGGTACAGTACTGGCTAACTACGGCGGCGTCTTTGAGCATAAAGGTACTCGTGCGCAGCAGTAAGTTCGGATCTGTTCTGTAGTACCTTTCCAGGCAACTGGAAACCACAAGGGTCGCTTTTGCGGCCCTTGTTTTATTTGCACCCAAAAAAAACTCCCTGTAGTAGGTTTCGGGTTTGCACCAAGCTTCCGCTGCATTCGAAAATCGCACAATGCGCTGCTGTATCCTGCCCTAGAAAAATTAAACAAATGCCCAAGTTTTCTCACTAATTATCCAGCTAATCCCCCAATGGGTAAAAAACCCGCCCAAAAGGTCAAAACTTTAACTGGGTTTTAACACTAACAAGCATGGTTCTTTGGTAAACTCTCTACTGACTGTGGGCAATAATAATAAAACCATCACAGCGTAATTTAATATTTAGCTTTTGGAGTAACAAGAATGTTTGGAGTAACAAGAATGTCGAGATTTAATAGTTTATTAGTAGTCTTTCTGCTTACCGTAAGTGCTAGCCTTAGCGCGAATGATTTGAGGATAGATAATGTGGTGGTCGGTAAATCTTCTGTAATTCAGTATGTGGCTGCAAATTACGAAGCCAGAGTAATAAGGATTTTTACCGATGGTAGTGCAACTTTCCGCCGTATTGACGAGTCTGTAGATGAGCCTGGAACCCAGCAGCAACGGCTATATGTAGATGATGAGCTTATCGGCTCATCCGACCTTATTACATGGTTTTTAATTGACCCCAATAAAAATAAAGTCAGATTAAAAACTAACGGCAACCTTGAGGTAACCATAGTCCAGCCGGCAAGGGACCCCCAGATAACTCAATTTAAGGCCAGCTCATCATCTATTGTTGAGGGTGACGAAATCACCTTGACATGGAAGTCTACTGACACTGATTACTGTACTGCCCAGGGTAATTTCAACCTCAGCGGACAACTGGCAACAAATGACTCCCACACTTTCACCGAAGGTACAGTTGGTACCCGTAATTACCAAATTACCTGTACCGCCGAACAAGACGGGGAGACCTTTACCGCTACCAGTGCAGTCTCAGTTACTGTTACCGAAGGTGGCGGCGGTGGCGGTGGCGGTACCGCGGGAATTGAAAGTTTCACTGCTTCATCTAGTACTATTAACGCAGGTGAACCTATAACTCTGACCTGGCGCTCTAATGATGTTAATGTTTGCCAGGGTGTGGCTGACTTCAACCTAGGTACTGAAACCAATGCCATGCCTATCAATAGCTCTAGAACATTTAATGAAAGTAGAGAAGGTGTAAGAACTTATGTATTGCGTTGCACCGGCAGCGAAACTTATTCGGCAACGGTTAATGTTAATGTCGAGCCCGATAACGGCTCGGGAAGCGCGCCTAATATTCGCACTTTCAGTAGCAGCAACTCACAGCCTTTGGTGAATGAAAACTTTATAATCACTTGGGATGCAATTAATGTAGATAGCTGTATTGCTAGCGGTGACTGGGGTGGGAACAAAGCTGTAGCCGGTCAACAGATTGGTAATTATGCTAGTACTGGTACCCGAACCTTCAATCTTAGTTGTACTGATAGCGCTACTGGCGGCACCGTTAATGAAAGTCTTAGCGTTACCGTGGTAAATCAAAATAATGGGCAATTTGAAATCGCCAGCTTTACCGCTAGCCCTAATCCGGTAGCTGTGGGAACCGATTTGACCTTAAGTTGGAGCTCTTTTGGCGCGGTATCATGTAAGGGAATATCCCCTGGAATTCCAAGCTGGACTAACTTGATATTGAATGCAAATGGCTCTATAAATATCCGTATCACCGAAGCTGGGAATAAAACCTTTGTGCTACGCTGCTACGATAATCAATTTCCAGCAGCATCTGTGGAGGCAACGGTAAACATTGTTACTACCGGTACAGCGCAGCCAGCAGTAACAACATCTATTGGTGCCAGCCAGTCAAGTATTACCGAAGGTGATAGTGTAACTTTCTCGTGGTCCTCAGTGAATGCAACATCTTGTGTCACTACAGGCGTAGCCATTGGCTGGGCCGGGGTAAGTATTCCTACTTCTGGGACTATGCAGTTCACCCCTAGACATGACTCAATGTCAGCCTCATATAGTGTTTCCTGTTCAAACGCTACTTCAACTAATGTAGCATCTGTAAGCGTATTCTCTGCACTTCCTGCGCAGGCTCTGGGTACAGATAACTGCGCTGTCCAATTGCCAAATACAACCCCAGATTCTTGGCCAACTATTTGGAATGGAGGCGTATGGCCGGGGCCTAATAGCTTTAAGCAGACAATAGCTCTAGCTCAGGGTGAGAGCTTGGCAATTCAGTTCGACAGCGGCAGCCTCGGTTCTGAAGCGTGGCTGACATCAGCTCCTAAAATCAGTACTGCCGGCGTGCGCACGGTGACTATTACCGAGTGTCCAGGCGACTATACCTATGGCGAAATTGGTGTTCCCGGGCAAGTGCCTATGGATGCAGATTGTACAGAGACATGGGGCGTAGGTTCCTTCTTGAAATATGTAGTTAGCGACAATTATGTGCCTAACAATGGGATCTGTGAAATTGCTCCTAATACCACTTATTATATGAACCTGCGATTTAGTAGCGCATGTGGGGCATCTATATGTAGGGGAATCTTTGATCATGTCAGAGTGCAATAAATAGACTCGGACAATACGATCAGCACAATGCTCCGGCCTGGGAAAGTGGCCGGGGCACTCTCAATAACTACTAGCTACAAGTGAAAATTCCAATGCCCTTATTATTACTCTTGCTTTTAACTCTGCCTGTATCATTCAGCGTGCATGCCGGAGAGCTGGATCCAATTATTACGCAATCCTCCAGCGAGGTGACACAGCAGGATTTCGATGCTCGAATCAGTCGTATTCCCCAAAAAGACCGCCTTCCATTCCTTCGTGATGGAGGTAGAGTAGAGATGGTTTTGCGTAAAATGATGCTTGATAAGCGTCTTGCCGATGAAGCCCGCTTAGCCGGCTTTGATAAAAAGCCACTGGTTGAACTGCGCTTACAACTGGCAATGGAAACAGAACTGGCTGATGCTTGGTTGGATTCGGTTGAAGCAAGCAAGGTAGATGTAGCAGACTTCGAGTTAATGGCCAAAGAGTACTATCAGACCCACCCACAGGAATTTAAACAGCCAGCCTCGGTGGATGTTGCGCATATACTTATCGCCATAGAAAATCGCTCTGATGCGGCGGCATTAGAGCTTGCCAACAAGGTCTACTCCCAGCTTTCAGAAGACTCAAGCCATTGGGATGAACTAGTGCTAGAGCACTCTGATGATCCTGGGTCCAAAGGTAATTCCGGTAAGTATCTGGGTGTAGTTCCAGGCAAAATGGTGAAACCTTTCGAGATTGCCGCATTTGCACTGCAACAAGTTGGAGATATTTCGCAGCCAGTTAAAACAATATTTGGGTACCATGTAATTCGCTTGGATGCGAAGAATGCAGCAGCAACCATCCCGTTTGTAGATGTAAAATTAAAATTAATCCACCAGCAGCGGTCAATGTATACTAAAAAGGCGCGAACAGAGTATCTTTCTAGTATTAATACCGCAGATGACCTGATTATCCCTGATTGCGCTATTGAAGAGATGATGGCGCGCTATTTTGATGATGAAGGTGTGCAGGAATCGTGGCGAGATTGTCTAGCTAAGAAAGGCGGATAAATATTAGTAGATAGTTGTTTTCTTAGTAAATGAACAAAAACATCACTCTAATTAGAGAACTGGTAAGGCGTGAAATTCATAGCCGTTACCTTGACTCTATAAGCGGGTTTGTCTGGTTAATAGTTCAGCCCCTGATGTTACTGTTGATTTACGGCTTTGTTTTTAGCGTAATCTTTACTGTGCGTTTTCCAGAAGCCGAAACTACCGGATTTCTGCCTTATCTGGCAGTAGCCTTCTGGCCGTGGACTGCTTTTTCAGAAGCTGTTATGCGTAGTGTTAACTCAGTTACAGACAACGCTGGCCTGATAGATAAAGTTGCGATTTCATCGGAAGTGTTCCCAATTGCGACGGTGATTTCGGCCTTTATAATGCACAGCGTTGGTTATTTGGCTGTCCTTCTGGTGCTAACCGCCTTCGGGGTGGATATTCATTGGCTAGGACTGTTGCCAGCGATGATAGTGCTCGTGATTTTATTTGTATTAGCGCTGGCACTGGGTTTGCTGGTAAGTGGCCTGAATGTGTTTGTCCGTGATCTTGAACACATGCTACCTCCGGTAATGATGCTGTGGTTCTTTTCCACCCCCATTTTGTACCCGGCCTCCATGATTCCTGAAAAATACACGCACTGGTTGGATATGAATCCAATGAGCGGCTTAATGACAGCTTTGCGGGAATTCCTGCTGTTCGGGGATTACACTAATTTAGTCGGTTTAATTTTGCCGGTGTTTATTACGCTATTGTTATTACTGCTAAGTATCTGGTTTTTCCGCCGTTTAAGTCCCCGCTTTGAGGACTTCTTCTAATGCCACTGCTTGCAGAGCTTATCGCGGTTGAGAAAATCTTCCCGCACACCACTCACAGCAAAGACCGTCTGAAGGCATTAGTTCGCTTGTTGATGGGCCGCAAAATCGGCACTGGTTCGCGAGTGTTACATGATATAGATTTGCAAGTTAGGCGCGGTGAGTCGCTGGCGATTATCGGTGCCAATGGTGCTGGCAAGTCTACTTTATTAAAAATTCTCACTGGGGTTTTACGGCCAACTAGTGGCAAGGTAATGGTAAATGCCAGTGTTGCCGCACTATTGGAACTGGGGGCTGGTTTTCAAAATGAATTTTCCGGAATGGAAAATATTCGCCTCAAGGCCAGTTTGTTAGGTATGTCGCGGCAGGAGCTGGCTGAGAAACTAGATGATATTCTGGCGTTTGCCGATATCGGGGAATCAATCCATGAGCCGGTTAAGCATTATTCATCAGGCATGGTTGTACGCCTAGGCTTTGCGGTTATAACGGCAGTTAATCCGGATTTATTGATTACCGATGAGATTCTCGCAGTAGGCGATGAATCCTTCCAGCAAAAATGTATTCGCTGGATCGAGCAGTACCTGGAAAATGGCGGCACATTACTAATGGTGTCCCACTCTATGTATCAGGTGCAAAAACTCTGTAAACAAGCAGTCTGGATTGATGCTGGTACCATTCGTATGAGTGGTGATGTGTTTAGGGTAACCCAGTCATACTTGGCATGGCATGAGCAAAAATCCGCCAAAGAGAGAATTCTCTCTAGGCAATCAAATGGTAATGGTCAATACCGGATTAAGAAGTTTCAGCTTGGAGCTGCCGAAGATACCGATATCACGGAATTAAAACAAGGTGGCTCTTTGTGCGTCGAGGTTGAGCTAAATCAACCTGATGAACAAGCCCCAGTAGTTTTATTTGGACTAGTGCGGGCTGACGGCACTCCAATTTATGGGGTGTCCTCCGATCAGGATAATATTCAGGCCACCCAACTGGGTAACAATTTATGCCGCTATAGAATTTCCTTTGATCAACTTGCGCTATTACCGGGTTCTTACAGCCTACGCGCCCACGCTATGGACCCGCAGGGTTTGCGGGTATGTGACACTCAGGAGCTACCTTTTATTGTGACCGGCGCTAGCCGTGAGATGGGTTTTGTGAACCTGCCACACACCTGGAAGGATTGAGCCAGTGAGTAACTGGCCTCTGATTATCGTGCCGGTTTACAACGCGGTCGCTGCCACCACGGTATGCCTCGCTGCACTTAGCCAGAACTTGCCAGCCGGGGCAGAGGTATTGCTAATCAACGATGCCTCAACCGCAGCAGATATTACCCCGCTACTACAAAAATATAGCCGGTTAGAGGGCTGGAAGTTACAGGAAAACAGCACTAACTTGGGTTTCGTAAAAACTGCAAATATTGGCCTGCGCCAAGCCCGTGGGCATGCGCTGTTACTTAATTCAGACACCATTGTCACCACCGCCTGGCTGGAACGGATGACTACTGCCATTAAACCAGGCATTGCCAGCGTAACCCCATGGAGTAATAACGGCGAGATAGTTTCGTTACCAAATTTTTGTCAGGCAAACCCAATCCCTAGCGATCCGGACGCTATCGCGCTGGCAATAGCTAACACTGGCACTCCACAATACCCGGAAATCCCAACGGCAGTTGGTTTCTGTATGTTGATTACTGCGCAGGCAATAGCCGAGATTGGATATTTTGACGAGCAGACCTTTGGCTTAGGCTATGGGGAAGAAAATGATTATTCCCGGCGGGCGGTAGCAACCGGCCTACGCAATATTCTTTGTGATGATGCTTATGTTTGCCATTTGGGCAGTCAATCCTTTGGGCCGCGCGGCTTGGCTGCTGATGCTGGTAGTATGCAGCGTTTGCTGGGGTTACACCCGGATTATCTGGAAATTGTAAGTCGCTACATTAAGGCCGATCCTCTGGCTGAGCGCCGTGAGCATTTGGTACAGGCACTGGCTGGCTGAATATGGCAAACTATATCAATGACTGCTGCGGATAAACCAGAAACAACAAACACCAACAGCGATGCCCCAACTCTTGAGTTTACCGGGGAGCGCTTCACTCCGGAAAACACCCGCGAAATCTGGTACGAGCACTACCATAGGTACGCTCTTGCCAGCCAGATGGTAGACGGCTTGCAGGTGCTGGATGCGGCTTCTGGCGAGGGCTATGGGAGCCAATTACTAGCAACTAAGGCAGCCTCAGTAACTGCAGTTGATATATCCGATCAGGCAATAATCCATGCACGCCAGCGTTATGCTGGAACTGAAAACCTGGAGTTTATTCAGGCGGATTGCTGCCAGCTTGATTTGGGCGATAAAAAGTTTGACGCTATTATTTCTTTTGAAACTCTGGAACATTTAGAAGAACAAGAAACCATGTTGGCAGGGTTCAGGCGCTTGTTGAAGCCCGGGGGTTGGTTATTGATATCCTCGCCCGACAAAGCTGAGTACAGTGATGCTAAGAATTACAGCAATCCCTGGCATATTAAGGAGCTTTATCGGCAAGAGTTTGAGGACTTATTAGCTAAGGAGTTCCCCGCTGTCAGCTTGTATGGCCAGAGCTTGGCTTTCCATTCCATAATTTGGAATCTGCAGAGCTCAGGAAAATACCAGAGTCAGGTTTTAGGTGATGGTGAACTCGGCACTACCGAAAACTTACAATTAACACCGTTGTATTATTTGGCTCTTTGTGCCGCCACCGATGAATATTTTCCCAAGCTACCAGAGCTAAATTTATTTGCTGATCAGCAGGCTTCTGTGTATCAGCATTACTACCACGAGATCCGTAAGAATATGGCTGCGGGCGAGTTACTTCTGCAGCGCGACCAGAAAATTGCCGAACTGGAAGGTCGCCTTAAGGACTCTCAAGCCACAGGTGCGTGGTTTTCTCGCTGGTTTAAGCGTTGATAAATTGATTGTTTATGGAAAATCCTAGCATTTCCGCAGTAATCGTAAACTATAACAGCGGCTTTTGGTTGGCTCGCTGTTTGCTGTCGCTTAGCAAAACCCCGCTTGAACAAATTATTGTGGTGGATAATGGTTCGGTCGATAATAGTTTAGATTGCCTCTCAAGTTCGGTAAGAGAAAACTTGGAACTGATTCAAAATCCGGATAATCCCGGCTATGCGACCGCCTGCAATCAGGGCCTGGAAAATATAGATAGCGAATTTGTGCTCTTCCTGAACCCTGATTGTGAGTTACTGGATAATGCCACGCAAAGTCTCTGCGGCGCACTGCTAGCCACGCCAGAGGCCGTCCTTGCCGGACCCTGGGTGATCGACTTCCAAGGCTTTGTGCAGCGGGCAACATTGCGCCGTTTGCCAACCCTGAGAAATTCGATAAATGAATTCTTGCGTCCTGGCACTGATGCTGGAGTAGACCTAAGCCAGATGGCAAAGCCCGAAGGCATTCAGCTAGCTGAGGCGGTGACCGGTGCATGTTTGCTGGCGCGTACCAGTATGTTGCGCGAATTAAATGGCTTTGATGTAAATTATCGTCTGCATTGTGAAGACCTCGACCTGATGCGCCGGGCGGCAGATGCCGGCTATAGTGTACTGCTGGTTCCAGATGCACTGGTAATCCATCAGCAGGGGGTATCTTCAAGCCACCGACCATTTTGGGTTGAATGGCAAAAGCACCGTGGTATGTGGCGCTATTACCGCAAGTTTGAAGGTAAGGCGGATGGTTGGCTTAAATCTACTTTTGTTGGCCTGGGGATACTCGGCCATTACCTGATAAAAGTTGTGGCTTTGGGCTTTAACCGCGCTAAAGGTTTATGAGCCCCAAGACTATTGTGGTGACTGGAGCTAGCTCCCAGATCGGCTTCTTCCTGCTGCCACAACTACTGGCTGCCGGGCATACTGTTCTTGCGGTATCGCGCCAGCAGATTCCCACCTACTTTAATAAGTTAAAACACCAGCGCCAACTTCAGTGGCTCAGTGTGCAGCAGTTAGATGCGCTACCAGAAGGTGCCAACTTTAGTTTAGTTTCAGCCGGGCCACTATCGCTGGCCACACAGATACTTGCTAAATTCACTCCAGATAAAGTTTTGGCTATTAGTACCGCCAGCATCTATTTCAAACAAACCTCAATTGACAGTGAAGAAAGAGAAGCTATGGCCGGCATCAAATTGGCTGAGGAAAATTTGCGCGCCTGGGGCCGTGAGCAGCAATTAGGGGTGACGATTTTACGCCCCAGCCTGATTTACGGCTGCGGGTTGGACCAGAACCTTAGCCGGGCGGCTAAACTTATTGAGCGTTGGGGTTGGTTGCCAGTTGCCGGTAGTGCTAGCGGTTTACGGCAACCTGTACATGCCGAGGATATAGCTTGGTTAATTAGTAAACTGTTGGCACAAGATAGCTTGCCATCTGGAGTCTGGCCATTAGCCGGTGGTAGCAGTTTAAATTATCGGCAAATGCTGGCGGCGGTATTTACCGCGCTGGGAAAGAAACCACGATTTTTACCAATGCCAGAATGGTTGCTGTCTTTGGCTGGCAGACTGTTATTGGGAGTTCATCCAGCAATGATCAGCAGGCAGGGCGATGACCTTACTATCAGTAACCAGTCTGCACAAGAGCAATTAGCTTGGCGGCCACGAAATTTCAAATTATCAAAGAGCGAAATAACCCGCCCTACAGCTTAATCAGATAACTACCTATTACAAGCTCGCCCGCTCTCCTACACAGCTGCGCATAAATGGGCCAATTGTGAGTGCCTCCAAGAACCTGCATGCTAGCTACATGAACTCAATAGCAGTAAAAAAATTATTTCCCAAGCCCCGGCTGAATACTCATCCGGGCGAGCTTTCCTGGATAACTTTAACCACTGAGAATAAAGACAACTGGTTTGTAGATACGACCCTGGCATGGTCTACTGCCAAGGCCTTGCACCAATGTCTGGATAAAACCAATGCTCAGGTGCTGGCATGGGTGCTATTGCCGGATCAGCTACAAGTATTGTTACAGGCGGGTTCAAATTGTGGAGTGCAAGATGCTGTGCAAAAGTTGAAGGTTAGTACTGCGGTTGCGATAAACAAAGCGGCCCATGCAACTCAGGGTCTGGTTGGGCCCTTGTGGCAGGCGAGGCACCAGATTCAGCCAGTTTATCAGCGACGCTGTGCCCGCGATGTTGGGATGAATATTATCCGTCAGCCACAAAACCTGGGTTTGGTAGAAAACTACGCTCACTATCCCTACTGGAATTGTATTTGGGTTTAAGTTTGATGCAAACCCAACTAGTTACGGATGCCTGGTTCTTGGGTAGGCTGTGTTAGTCGAAGGCGTAACGCCCCGCGGGTTAATATAAAACCGGAAACTCCCGAGGGCAACGCATGGAGCAGTTGCCGAGTGCACCGAAACTTTCAATTATTGAGAAACCAGCTTTTTATAATGCACCCGCTGTGGCTGCATTGCATCATCCCCCAAGCGTCGTTTCCGGTCAGTTTCATATTCATCAAAGTTACCCTCGAAGAAAGTGACCGCCGACTCACCCTCAAAGGCAAGAATGTGGGTAGCGATACGATCTAAAAACCAACGGTCATGCGAAATAACCATAATGCAGCCTGGGAATGCCAATAAGGCATCTTCCAACGCTCGTAAGGTTTCCACATCCAGGTCGTTGGTGGGTTCATCAAGCAGTAAAACATTACCACCAGATTTAAGTAGCTTGGCCAGGTGCAAGCGGTTGCGTTCACCGCCAGATAAATCTTTAACCCGCTTTTGCTGATCACTGCCACGGAAATTAAAACGACCGGCGTAAGCTCTTGAGGAAACTTTATAGCGGCCAACCTCAATAAAGTCAGCGCCATCTGAGAGCTCCTCCCAAACAGTTTTGTCACCGCCAAGGTCTGCCCGTGACTGATCTACATAGGCAAGCTGGACGGTTGGACCGACTATAATCTCACCGCTGTCGGCTTGCTCTTTCCCGGCAATCATATTAAACAGGGTAGATTTGCCCGCGCCATTACCACCGATAATGCCGACAATAGCACCAGGTGGTATTTTGAAATCCAGATTCTCAAACAGCAGTCGATCACCGAAACCCTTGCTTACAGATTTAGCTTCAATTACCAAGTTACCCAAGCGCTCGCCGGGGGGGATATAAATTTCACGGGTCTCGTTGCGTTCCTGAAATTCACGCGAGTTGAGTTCTTCAAACTGACGCAAACGAGCCTTACTTTTGGCTCTGCGACCTTTCGGATTACTACGCACCCACTCAAGCTCTGCCTTTATAGCCCGCCTACGGGAAGCCTCCTGGCGTTTTTCCTGCTGTAAGCGGGCATCTTTTTGCTCTAGCCATGAAGAATAGTTGCCTTTCCAGGGGATGCCATGGCCACGATCCAGCTCCAGAATCCATTCAGCCGCATTATCCAGAAAGTAGCGATCATGGGTAACTGCCACTACGGTACCTTTGAAATCAACTAAAAATCGCTCTAACCAAGCTACTGATTCGGCGTCCAAATGGTTAGTAGGCTCATCGAGCAGTAACATATCCGGGTTTGCCAGTAATAACCTACACAGTGCCACCCGGCGGCGCTCGCCACCGGATAATTTATCGATACTTGCATCCCATGGCGGTAGCCGCAGGGCATCGGCAGCCACTTCCAGCGTGCGCTCCAGTTCCCAGCCATTGCCGGCCTCAATTAATTGTTGCACATCGGCCTGCTCGGTTAGCAGGTCAGTCATAGCATCATCACTCATTGGTTCGGCAAACTGCATGCTGATTTGATCAAACTTGACCAATAAGTCGCGCATTTCAGCCACCCCCTGCTCAACTTCTTCCCGCACGGTAAGGGCGTCGTTTAGTTCAGGTTCCTGTGGCAAGTAGCCAATTTTGGTGCCTGGCTGCGGACGAGCCTCGCCTTCAAATTCAGGGTCCACGCCAGCCATAATCCGCAGCACGGTAGACTTACCAGAGCCATTTAAGCCTAACAGGCCAATTTTAGCGCCAGGAAAAAAGGACAGAGAAATGTCTTTGATGATAGTGCGATTGGGGGGTACAGTTTTGCTCACCCCGATCATGGTGTAAATAAATTCAGCCATTGGTATTTTCTACTATTAATAGTTAGTTAGTAATTATCGACTATTCCGGCCTCCCAGACCAGTTTCATAGCACTTAAAAGTGTTAAAATTGACAGTGTATGGTGTAAAAATAATGCGGCAATACGCCCAATGATACCAATATGTTTGACAATAACCTTAAACTGGCAGAATACGACCCGCAGCTAAATGCTGCCATTGAAGCCGAACAACAGCGCCAGGAAGACCATATTGAGCTAATCGCCTCTGAAAACTATGTCACCCCAGCGGTGATGGAGGCTCAGGGTTCAGTGCTAACCAATAAGTATGCTGAAGGCTATCCGGGGCGTAGATATTACGGTGGTTGTGAATTTGTAGACATAGCCGAGCAGTTGGCGATTGATCGCTTAAAAGAGCTATTCTCGGCAGATTATGTAAATGTCCAGCCACACTCTGGCTCGCAGGCGAATGCGGCGGTTTATTTCGCCCTGCTCAATCCCGGTGATAGAGTTTTAGGTATGAACCTGTCGGAAGGTGGCCACCTGACCCATGGCTCGCCAGTTAATTTCTCCGGCAAGCTGTTTGATGTTAAACAATACGGCTTAGATCACGCAACCGGGCTGATTGATTATGAGGCTATGCGTGAATTGGCGTTGGAACATAAGCCAAAAATGCTGATTGGTGGGTTTTCAGCCTATTCCAGGGTAGTTGACTGGGCCCGAATGCGAGAGATAGCAGATGAAGTTGGCGCCTGGTTGTTTGTGGATATGGCGCATGTTGCGGGGCTGATCGCTGCCGGTATTTACCCAAGCCCGCTTCCGTATGCCGATGTAGTTACCTCAACTACCCACAAAACTCTACGCGGACCAAGGGGCGGAATTATTCTGGCGCGTAAAAATGATGAACTGACCAAAAAATTCAATTCACTGGTATTCCCAGGTACCCAAGGCGGCCCTTTGATGCATGTAATTGCCGCCAAGGCAGTTGCTTTCAAAGAAGCCTTGCAAGATGATTTCAAAGACTACCAGCAACGGGTAGTTGATAATGCCAGAGCAATGGCGGCGGCACTGGTAGAACGGGGCTATAAGGTTATTTCCGGTGGTACCGATAATCACCTTATTCTGGTTGACCTTAGCGATAAGGGTATAACCGGCAAAGATGCAGAAGCAGCTCTGGGCGTAGTTAATATCACGGTAAACAAAAACACAGTTCCTGGTGAAAAGTTGTCACCATTTGTAACCTCCGGCCTGCGGCTGGGAACCCCGGCAGTAACTACTCGCGGCTTCGATCAGGAGGACTGCCGGCAGCTAGGTAATATGATTTGTGACTTGCTTGATGATATTGAGAATGAGCAAGTAGCAGCCGAGGTGTTGGCAGCAGCCGTAACCTTGTGTTCCCGTTACCCGGTATATAAAAGCTAAAGCGAATGTGGTGCCCATACTGCAATCATACTGACACCAGGGTAATCGACTCGCGGGTTACCTCAGATGGCATGCAAATTCGCCGGCGGCGCGAATGTGTCAGTTGTGAAGTGCGCTTTAATACCTTTGAAACCGTCGCCCTGAAACTGCCTAATGTAATCAAAGCAGATGGTAGTCGTGAGGTTTTTGATGAAGACAAGTTGCGTATGGGGATGTATCGGGCTTTGGAAAAACGCCCGGTCGAAACGGATAAGGTAGAACGCGAAATTCGGCAGTTACTGCAAGAGGTTCGGGCCATAGATGCCCGCGAGCTACCCAGTAAACTGGTGGGTGAATGGGTGATGCAGGCTTTGAGTCGTTTAGATCAGGTAGCCTATGTTCGTTTTGCTTCGGTCTATAAAAGTTTTGAGGATGTTCAGGCTTTTCGAGAAGAAATTGAACGCTTGGAGCGGGAGCACCCTGGCAGTACCGATAAACGGCAGGGGTCCCTGCTAGATAAGAACAACAAGTGAAACAGTTTTCTGACAACGAACAAAGCTATATGGCGCTAGCTCTGGAATTGGCAGACCGGGGCAGGTTTAGCACCCGGCCTAACCCGCAGGTAGGTTGTGTGCTGGTTAAAGCTGGTGAAATAGTCGGTCAGGGCTGGCACCAGCGGGCAGGGGAGCCGCATGCGGAAGTCTTTGCCTTGCGCCAGGCAGCCGAGCAAGCTAATGGTGCTAGCGCATATATCAACTTGGAGCCGTGCGCGCATCATGGCCGCACCCCGCCGTGCGCTGATGCACTGATCACAGCTGGTATAAAGCGGGTGGTAGTGGCAATGGAAGACCCCTATCACCAGGTTGCTGGTGAGGGTTTAAAAAGACTCCGAGCTGCAGGAATAGAAGTTGAAACCGGCTTGCTGGAAGCTGAGGCTCGCTGGCAAAACCGAGGTTTTATTAGTCGTTGCGAACGCCAGCGCCCATGGGTGCGAGTTAAGTTAGCCAGTAGTCTGGATGGTCGGACTGCACTGGCAAATGGACAGAGCCAATGGATTACCAGCGCTGAGGCTCGCGCCGATGGACATCAACTACGCGCTCGTAGCGGGGCGGTAATTACTGGTATCGGTACAGTGTTGGCGGATAAGCCCCGTTTGACTGCCAGGGTAGCTGAGTTGGAGCAACAACCGTTGCGGGTTATTCTCGATAGTAACTGGCAAACCCCGGTTACTGCCCCCATGTTTAATGAGGCTGGTAGAGTGCTAATTGTTGGTGCTCAGAAACAGGCTATTCCTGAGCAGCTACAACAGCATTGCAAGGCTAACGGACATCAATGCCTGGCCGTGAGTGCCAGCGCTTCGGGGATTGATCTTGGCAGCTTGGTAGAGCACTTGAGTGCGTTAGAAATAAACGAAATTCATGTAGAGGCAGGGGCAAAATTAGCTGGTGCCTTTATGCAAGCAGGTTTAGTTGATGAATTAGTGGTTTATTTGGCCCCTAAAGTTTTAGGCGAGAAGTCCAGAGGTTTGGTAGTATTGCCCGAATTCCTCCAGCTTGATGAGGCACCACAGTGGCAGTGGCAGGATATCCGCCCGATTGGCACTGATATCCGCCTTACCCTTACCGAGAGTTGATATGTTTACCGGAATTATCACTGCAAGCGGCACCATTCAGAGTCTTACCCCTATGGGTGGAGACCTGCGCATGCGGTTACTCGCCACCGCCGGCCTGGATCTTACAAGCGTTGCTATTGGTGACAGTATTGCTGTTCATGGTGTTTGCCTAACGGTGGTAAAAATACAAAACCAAGATTTTTGGGTAGATATTTCCAATGAAACGCTGGCCTGTACTACGCTGGCTGAAAAATCAGTTGCCGATGAACTAAACTTGGAGCCAGCCTTACGCGCAGGCGACCCTCTTGGTGGTCATTTGGTTAGCGGGCATATAGATAGCACCACAAATTTAATTGAAATCGAGACTGATGGGCGTTCCAGCAAAATGTTGTTTGCTTTGCCAGAAGCTTTATCGGCCTTGGTCGCTGTTAAAGGTTCTATCACTATAGATGGCGTTAGCCTGACGGTTAACGAAATTCAAAGTTTAGATAATGGCGAGGCTTTTTCAGTAAATTTAATACCCCATACACTCACGAATACAACTCTGGGTAAGTTACATCCAGAGAATTTGGTTAATCTTGAAATTGATTTGCTAGCGCGTTATTTACAGCGTCAGCTTGAGACCCAGAACAGAGGCTCTTTATAGCATGAAACTTAATAGTGTTGATGAAATCCTGGCAGATATCCGCGCTGGGAAAATGGTCATTTTAATGGATGATGAAGATCGCGAAAATGAAGGCGACCTAATCATGGCTGCCAGCATGGTGCGCCCAGAAGATATTAATTTTATGGCTCGGCATGGGCGTGGTTTAATTTGCTTGCCAATGACCAAAGAGCGCTGTGAGCAACTTAATCTACCCTTGATGTCAGCCACTCCAGGGGCTGCTTTTGCCACTAGTTTTACAGTATCTATCGAAGCTGCGGAGGGTGTGACTACCGGTATTTCAGCTTATGACCGAGCACATACTATCCGCACCGCCGTGCGCCCTGATGCTCAGGCCCAAGACCTTACTCAGCCGGGGCATATTTTCCCAATTATGGCCAAACCAGGTGGGGTGCTCTCGCGCGCCGGACATACTGAGGCCAGCGTAGATCTGGCAATGTTGGCTGGGCTTGAACCAGCTGCCGCCATCGTCGAAATCTTGAATGAAGATGGCAGTATGGCACGGCGGCCCCAGTTGGAAGAAATCGCCAAAGAGCACGATCTAAAGATTGGTACTATTGCTGACCTGATTCACTACCGACTGGAAAATGGTTGCTGTGTGGAACGCGTCAATGAACAACAAGTAGATACCGACGAAGGGCCGTTCAAACTGGTAGTCTACCGCGACACCATCGAAGACAACCTGCATATGGCGCTGCTGTTAGGCGAGCCAGATGCTGATACTCCATATTTGGTGCGGGTGCATGTGCGTAATACCCTTAGCGATGTATTAGGTATGTCGCGGGATGACCTGGGAATGCCCTTGCGGGCAGCAATGCGGGATATTGTTGCCGCCGGTAGTGGTATGGTACTAGTGTTGGGCGGTGATGAAGATCAGCAGTCATTACTCCACCGTCTGCAAGAGATACCCTTGCCACCAGTCGAGGCTAATGGTGATAATCGTAGCTCCAGAGAACTAAGAACCTATGGCATTGGAGCCCAAATTATCGCTGACTTAGGCGTTGTTAAAATGCGCGTATTGAGTGCGCCAAAACGCATGTCCGGACTTTCCGGATTTGGTTTAGAAGTAGTTGAATATGTAGGCTCGACGACTCAGGGAGAACAAGAATGACGGCAGCAATAACCGAAATTGAAGGCAAGCTCTGCCCACCAGCAGGCAAGTTGGCGATAGTGGCAGCCCGTTTCAATGGCAGCATTGTCGAACAGATGGTAACCGGCGCCAAACTAAATTTGCAGGCCAACGGGGTAGCCCCCGAACAGATATTAATAGTGCGCGTACCGGGCGCATTTGAACTGCCGTTAGCAGCGCAAGCGTTGGTGGCACGGGATGATGTAGCCGCAGTTATCGCGCTGGGTACGGTAATTCGTGGAGAAACAGCACATTTTGACTTTGTTGCCGGGGAAGCCAGTGCCGGAATTTCCAAAGTAACGCTGGATTCAGGTAAGCCAGTAGCGTTTGGAGTGCTGACCACCGAGACCCCAGAGCAGGCGCTTTCCAGAGCCTCCCTTGAGGCTGGCAATAAGGGTGCTGATGCAGCTATGGTGGCTCTGGAGATGTGTGATTTATTAGCGCAGTTGCAGGCAGATAAACTCTAATGGGGAAAAAACTATCAGAAAAGATATTGCGCCGCCAGCGAGCGCGCCGACGGGCCTTGCAGGCTGTTTATCAGTGGCAAATGACTGGTCTGGAGACTAAAAAAATCATCTCCCAGTTCAATGCCGAACAAAATATGTCCAACACCGACCAAGAGCTGTTTGCGTTTCTACTACGCACAGTAGTTAACGAGCATGCAGAGCTGGATGAAAAACTCCAGCCTTTCCTGGACCGGCCAATTGAGCAGCTGGACGAAACTGAACGGGCAATATTGCGGATTTCAGTAGTAGAATTGTTATATTCCATTGAAGTACCAGTAAAAGTCGTTCTAAATGAAGCCATTGATCTGGCTCACCGTTTTGGCGCGGAGCAAAGTCACACTTATATAAACGGCGTGCTGGATAAGGCTGCTACTGAATGGCGTAGTATTGAAATAGCCGCTGAGAAAGACCAAAAACATAAGCAATAATATCAGTATGTATTAGTACTGATGTATTGATTTTTGGGTTGTTAAAGTTAATGCTTGACAAAAGTATCTAGGGGGGGGGTATTGTTATGGTGCGGTAAGGATGCCGTATTTTTTAATACTTCCAAGGAGGATTCAAAATGTCTTTTAGAAAAGTTTCATGGTTATTTATCATTATTATTACGCTGTTCTTGTCTGCTTGTGCATCAGTAGAAAGGGTTGATTATGAGTTTTTTGATTGCGTAGGTGGGTCAGAAGGTATTGAGGGTTGCAATGGTAGAATAGTAATAAGGGTAAGGAGTATAGGCGGCGGTTTTGACTCTGGAAAGCTGTGGATGGATACCAGTCAGTCAACTGTTGGATTCGTTCAAAACCTGCTTTCAGCAACCTTGGTTCAAAAGCGAAATGGAGTGATTGTTGGTTCTTTTAACTTCCAGTTTAGTCGTAGTGGAGATGAGTGGGGTCCTGTAAATACTCAGTCTCTAAACACATGGGTTGCTAATAATATGACAGATAATGATGTTGTTGAGATTGGAATTTCTGGTCTTGAGTTTGTTTCCAGTCCTGGTATGAATGTCGTAGTTTCGGAACTAGTATATGATAATACGATTCTAGCTGGAGCATCTAAATCCTGGTATGTCAGCCCTCAGGGTAACAACCAGATCATGCAGTAGAGCAAGCTACAATCCCTACCTAAGTGCCTCGCCTGTTATTATAGTAGGCGAGGCATTATTTGTTTGCTAAGGTAATCTAAATGAAAATTATTTTGTTGATAACAAGTGTGCTTTTGTTGGTTGTGTCTTGCGTTCAAATGCCGCTAAAAAAAGTACATTTAGGAGCTAATATTCATACATTTGCTCTACATGAGCGCCAGCAAAAGATTGACTATATCAGTATTCGTAATAATGGCGACAGGCCAATAAATATCGCTGATCATCCCGTGACAAGCCCTAAGCTGCAGAACAGTAATTGGTCGTTATCCATTTCGACTAGGCTAGAAGCACTTACTGATGTTGAGATGGTTGAGTTTGAGTCGTGGGCGAGACAGTACGAGCAGGCCATGAAGGTACTGGCAGAAAATATTCGCCCTTCCACTTATGAGTTAACTATAGTGCCAATGGCAGTCACTTATCGCTCACAAGTCAGAAAAAAATTCAACAGTAGCCTATTGCCGATAAGCTTTGTGTTCTCAGTTCCAGCAGATTCCACAGCTAGAGCAACCTTCCAGAGGGTATTCAGCATTTTGTCACATGAGCAATACCATATACATCAGAGGCTGGATATAGAGGTTTCACCGCTAGATATTATTTCCAGTGAAGCACTCACAAGCTTTGTTTCTAGTTGTGTGTCAAACACAATATTTACAGAGGTTAGTGATCCAGGGGATAGCGTCCCAAGCATTGGCGAGTATATTCTAGGCAAACCTACCCGAGACGAGTTACGAACCGCAATGGCAGTAAACGCCAAGACCGAAGATGTTATCCAGAATAATCTTGCAGGAAAACTGGTAGTCCGATACTTATTTGACATTTTGATGGAAAAATCCACCAAAGATCCTGACAAGTTTTCAGCGGAGCTCAATGATCTCTGCCGCGCATTCGGGGCTAATACACCAACTACATGGGAAGGCTTGCTGGATTTATATATCGCAACTAAGAGTAACAACGACCACTGATTGATTCCATAATAGGGTACTACATACTTCACTGAAGTGGTGCTATAGTCGTGTTCCTGTACGGGGAATATGAAAATGGTAGTTGGCTTGAATGAAAACCAGTTAATTGAATCCATAGCTCGGCGTGCGGCGAGGGATATACCTGATTCCGGCCTGATTCTCGGTATTGGCGACGATGCTGCAATAATTCGTACGGCGGCTGGTTATGACCTGGTGACTTGTACAGATACTCTGGTTAGTGGGGTGCATTTCCCCGAAAATACCAGCGCATATGACATTGGCTGGAAATCTCTGGCCGTTAACCTTAGTGATTTAGCAGCAATGGGTGCCAATCCGCGCTATACGCAATTGGCACTGACGCTACCGCACGCCAGAAGCGACTGGCTGGAGGCTTTTCTGGATGGCTGGTATGCATTGGCCCAGCAATTCAAGGTTCGTCTAATTGGTGGCGATACTACCCGTGGGCCATTGAGCATCACAGTTCAGGCTATGGGTGAAGTGCCAGCGGATCAGGCCCTGCTCAGAACCGGCGCACAGGCTGGCGACTTAGTGGTAGTAAGTGGTGAGTTGGGTGGTGCGGCTTTAGCATTAGAGTGTTTGCAGGCAGGTAAGCAAGTTGCCGCAGATTTACTCCAGCGCTTGAAACGCCCACAGCCACGACTAGACTTGGGGGTGGCATTGATAGGGATAGCCACCTCAGCAATAGATTTATCTGATGGTTTGAACCTGGACCTTGAACGACTTCTGGGCCAACAAGGAGCCAGGATTGAACTGGATAAATTACCGCTACCAGCGGCGCTGAAGAAGATACCAGAGGCGTGGCGCTGGCCATTGGCTATCAGTGGCGGAGATGACTATGAATTATTGTTCACTATTCCTGTAGTTGCCCAGGTGCAGTTACAAACATTGGCTGTGGAGCTATCGTTGCCGCTGACTGTGATTGGCACAGTTCTACCTGAGCCTGGATTGAAGCTCTTTGCCGCAGGCGCTGCTTACCAGCCAACTTCCAGTGGATATTTACATTTTGAGAATTGATTATGGATACAGCTGAGCGTCAACGAATTCGTGATATCGCCTTAAAAACTCCTGCCGGAATACTTGCGTTCGGTTTTGGTAGCGGCTTATCCCCTTGGGCACCCGGAACTATGGGTACATTGGTGGCCTGGGCTCTGGCCCCATTACTACTTGCATTGCCACTTATTTTGCAGGTGGTTTGGGTAGTAAGCGCATTCTTATTTGGTATTAAGATTTGTGGGGTAGTGGCCTCGCGTTTAGGAGTGCATGATCACGGGGGAATAGTCTGGGATGAAATGGCGGCCTTTTGGCTCTGTGTTTTATTTATTCCCTATCAATGGCAGTGGTTATTAGCTGCCTTTGTTATTTTCCGTTTCTTTGACATAATTAAACCCTGGCCAATCAGTTGGGCGGATAAGCATGTATCCGGAGGGCTGGGTGTTATGCTCGATGATACACTGGCCGCTGTCTGTACGATATTTATTCTGGTAGTTACAGAATATTATTTGTACTATTCGTTCGGCTTTAGTATTTGATACCGATTATTTTATAAATAAAACTTATAACCCAGGCTGGGCCTATCAGCAAGAACTGCAAGTCTTTGAGAAAAGAAGGTTTTTTTCCTTCAATAGCATGGCCAATAAACTGCCCAATCCAGGCTAACACAAACACTACCAGCGCAACCTGCCATAACGGGAAACTACTAAGTTGCTCAATATGAGCAGTTATAAACAGATTAATTATTGAGTAGAGCAGCATTCCGATAGCCAAGACTACCGACATTCGCAAGTAGTAAACCATCACTAGTGCAAGGCTTATTACAGCCCAGTTTAATGGCAGTGGGCCAAGGTGCAGCTGGCCAGGGAACGGAATAATCCAGAGAAACGCTACCACGGTCCAGAAAATCGCTGGCACACAGACCCAATGGATTAGTTTATTGGTTTTGTTTTGATGGCTGGCAGCGTATTCATCCAGCAGGGGTTGGATTTTGCTCATAGTTACTACCTCATTATTGGCTTACTAAAGGAGCCTTAGAACAGATATGAGGTTCCTAAAGTAGTCGTAATGCTACAGATTGTAGCAGATGAATGATTGAGCACAGTTATTTAACCAAAAGTCTTGGCTTGGTTTCCGGGTGTTTGTTTGTGGAATGTAGGGGATGGCTTTATTTGGTGCCTGCCCACGGTTTTTCGCTTGACCCAAATCATGCTTTTAGACTTTAGACAATACCAAAAGGGACAAACCCGAGTATTATGGTGATATTAGATGACATCATGCGGGATAGGTAATGCAATCACTTACAGAAATTTTATTTACTAGTTGGACCGGGATTCTGGTTTTAGGTGGAAGTATATTTATGTTTGGCATAGGTTTTTGGCTTTATTTCTGGGTTAAAAGAAATATCGATAGAGAGGAAGCCGAGATAGCTCGCAAAAATCAGGCCGCACAAACCCCACCCCAATAGATTGGTAGTTAATCTTCAGCAATTAAAAACTGCCAGGCTTGTTGGTATTTAGCGGTGGTTGCCTGAATAATCTTGGCTGGTATTTTTGGACCTGGCGCGGTTTTATCCCA
>JAJRYF010000103.1 GCA_024275935.1 Gammaproteobacteria bacterium
GCGAAATTGAATATAGGTTCTGCTGCGAGCTATGCCAGCGCCAGTTTTTATGATTTTCTTAACGCCGATAATAAGGGCAAACGCGAGTGGGTTTGCAAAGGTACTGCGTGTTGGTTGAATGGTAGTAGCGAGCTTGCTGCCGCTAGCTGTGAAGATCATGGTGACTCTTTATGTGTAGGTTATTGCTACCATGGTGGTGGTGTCTTGCAGCAAGATGAGCAGGGCGTATTGCATAGCCGGGCAAGTGTAAGTGGAGAATTTCAGGCAGTCGCAATGCCGGTTTATGATTTCTCCGGGCGTGGAATTCTTACCGGTAATGATGCTGATATTGCAGGCCTGTATAGCATGGCTCTTGAATGCAATGATGTTCAATCGCAACTGAGTCTCTCAGGTTTGCGTGGCCGAGGCGGTGCAGGCTTTCCTTTTGCTTTGAAGTTACAAGCCTGCGCTCAGGAAAACAGTGACGAAAAATATATAGTTTGTAATGCCGACGAGGGTGATCCAGGGGCTTTTTCTGACCGCTACCTGCTGGAGCAACAACCGCATAAAGTTTTGGCAGGTATGTTTGCCGCAGGGATAAATGTTGGTGCCAGGCAAGCGCTGTTATATATCCGCCGCGAGTACCCCGAAGCCATCAGAATAGTGCAAGCAGCTATTGATGAATATCGGTTATTGCCGGGTAACTTGAGTGAACATCTGGATTTTCATATTGTCCCTGGTGCCGGTTCCTATGTTTGTGGTGAAGAAAGTGCTTTGCTTAATTCTATCGAAGGCCTGCGCCCAGAAGTTCGCACCCGGCCTCCGTATCCGGCCAGTTATGGTCTTTGGGGTAAACCCACTATAGTTTCCAATGTCGAAACCTTTGCCAATATTCCATGGATACTCACTCATGGTGGCGTAGCTTATGCAGAAATTGGTACTAAAAAATGCTCGGGCACAAAGCTACTATCACTAGATGCCCAGTTTACCCGCCCGGGTTTATACGAAGTTGATATGGGAGCAGATTTCCGGCAACTAATTAACGAACATGCTGGTGGCTTTAAATCCGGGGTAAAGGCTATCCAGGTTGGCGGCCCTTTGGGCTGCGTGATTCCAAGGGCTAAAATTGATGGCTTAAAACTCGATTTTGAAAGCTTCCAGCAAGCCGGTTTTGCGCTGGGACATGCTGGCATAGTTGCTATACCTGAAGATTTTCCTATGCTGAAATTTATGACCCATATATTTGCATATATGGCGCATGAGTCTTGCGGTAAATGTACACCTTGCAGGCTAGGTACGGCAAAAGGCGCTGAATTATTAGCGGCAGCTGGTCTGGGTGAGCAAGTTGATGCTGGTTTATTTGCCGAGCTGCTTGATACTTTGGAAGTCGGCTCGCTATGCGCCCTTGGCGGCGGATTGCCATTGCCAATTCGTAATTGCCTAGAGCATTTTCAGACTGAATTAAGTCCTTATTTTTCAAACGGTGACAGAGCATGAAACAGGCCTGGTTAAACGGTGAGTTGCTGGATATTGGTGCGACTGAAACTATTTATGAGTTCGTAACTCGGCATATTGATAATACCGAAATCCCGGTGCTTTGCCATGATCCGGTGCTAGAGCCTTTTGGTGCCTGCCGTATGTGTCTAGTGGAAGTGGCCAATGATGCTGATTCTGAGGGCCGCTTGCTGGCTGCTTGTCATACCCCGGTGCAAGAGGGTAAATATATTAGTACCAGAACTCCAAGAATCAAGAATGTGCGGAGTAATATTCTTGAATTAATGGTGGCCAATTACCCTACTGATAAAATTCAGCCAGAGGCAGGTGAAGTTGCCAGTCCATTTCAGAAAATTCTAGCTGAGCATGAGCTTGCCAGCAGTCGCTACCCGCACTGTGATGAGCCGGGGGAAGTAGAAAAATCACATACCTATATTTACTTTGACCCGGCTGAGTGCATACATTGTTATCGCTGTATTCGGGCTTGCGATGAAGTTCAGGGGCAGTTTGTGCTGGGGATGGCTAATCGTGGGATTAAAAGTCATATTATTCAAGGTCAGGCGGGTAGTTTTTCTGAAGCGGGTTGTGTTGCATGTGGCCGCTGCGTACAAACCTGCCCAACCAATGCGATAAGTGATCGCTATCGCTCTAAATCGATCCAGCATGATAGCTCAGTAGTCACCACTTGCACTTATTGTGGGGTAGGCTGCCAGCTTGAGGTGAAGCTGGAAGATGCGCAAATTCTGGCAATAAGCGGGGTAGAGGATGCAGAGGTAAACCAGGGGCATACTTGCGTCAAAGGTAGGTACGCTTTTGGTTTTGTTTACCATCCCGACCGCTTGACCTCGCCATTGATTAAGAAAAATGGCGTGCATGTTGAAGTAAGTTGGGATGAGGCGCTGGACTACATCTCCAGTCGTCTGGAAAAAATCATAGCAGAGGATGGCCCCGATGCAATCGCCGGAATTTCTTCTGCACGCTGCACCAACGAAGAAAACTACTTGATGCAGAAATTCATGCGGGCAGTAATTGGGACTAATAATATAGATGGTTGCGCCCGTGTTTGTCACGCGCCAACGGCGTATGGAATGCAGCAGGTTTATGGAACTGGCGCGGCTACCAATTCGATTGATGAAATTCCGCAAGCAGATTGTATTTTATTGATTGGCGCTAATCCTACCGATGCGCATCCAGTAACTGGAGCCAGGATCAAACAGGCGGCTATTGCCGGAGCTGATTTGATAATTATTGATCCACGCGAAATTGAGCTATGTAAATATGCTCGCCTGCATCTACAGCCCCGTCCCGGAACTAATGTAGCTTTATTAAATATGATTTGCTACTACCTGATAAAACATCAACTAATTGATGCCAAATTTATCGAGCAAAGAACCGAGGGTTATGCGGAGTTTCGTGCAAGTGTGCTGGCGCAGAACTTGGATGAGCTGGAAGAATTAACTGGTGTTAGCAAAAGCGCGACTGAAGAGTGTGCTCTGATTTATGGGCAAGCTGAGAATTCGATGTCTTTCCATGGACTAGGGGTTACTGAACACTATCAGGGTAGCCGCACCATTATGCTGATTGCCTCGATGGTGATGATGACGGGTAATCTTGGTCGCCCTGGTACTGGCGTGAATCCACTGCGGGGGCAAAACAATGTTCAGGGTGCGGCGGATATGGGCGTGCAGCCGCACCAGGGCCCGGGTTATCTGGAAATGTCTGATCCCGATGTGCGGCAATATTATCAGCAACATTGGGGGGTTGAGGTGCCTGGAGGTCCAGGCTTGAAGATTCCCGAAATGTTTGGTTGTGCCAGAGGTGGCAAGTTGAAGGCCTTGTGGATTATGGGCGAAGACATCATGCAGACCGATCCAAACTCCTGTGAAGTGAAGTTATCACTGGGAATGCTGGATTTGCTGATTGTGCAGGAGTTGTTTATGACCGAGACCTGCGAAATGGCCGATGTAGTCTTACCAGCCTCATCATTTCTTGAAAAAAGCGGCACTTTCACCAATGGTGAGCGACGGGTTCAGCGAGTAAATAGAGTGATAGAGCCATTACCTGGAACCCGTCCTGATGGCCAGATTATGTGCGATATAATGCAGAAAATGGGCTATCCGCAGGGTGACTATATTGCCCCTGAGATACTTGCAGAAATAAGTCAGGTAGTACCGTTCTTTGAGGGCATAAACTGGGATAACCTCAAGGGTAACGGCAAACAATGGCCAGTTGCGGCAGATGGCAGTGATACCCAAATATTGCATCAACACAGCTTTAAGTTACCCAAAGGTCAGTTTAAACATTTTGATTTCCAGGAATCCCCGGAACTGGAAGAACATGCTGGCGCAGCCTACCCCTATATCCTCACTACCGGCAGGGTGCTGGAGCACTATAACTGTGGCTCGATGACCAGAAGAACCCCAAATCGGGAGCTGGTAGAGCGCGATGTGTTGTTGATTAACCCGCTTGATGCCCATAGGGAAGGCTTTGAAGATAACGATTTCATCGAACTTTCTTCGCCAAAGGGAACCACCCATATGCACTGTAAAATCACCACCGAAATGAAACCCGGAATTCTTTATACCACCTTTCATTATCCCGAAATAGCTATTAATCACTTAACCTCCGGGGTATTCGATCAGGAAGCTATGACCCCGGAATATAAAGTGGTAGCGGTTGCAGTTAGGCAAGCTGCGTTAGTCATTAAGTATGACGAACCTTTGGAACCGGTTGCGGATGATAATTGGGAAAATGCCTAATTATCATAGGCACGCATAAACTCCCAGCAATACTTTTGGCACTGTCTAAACAAGGGCAAAGGTATATACTTGCGCTTCTAATTTCCCAGAATAGCAATTAGCGTTCTGGCAGACTTCGAGGGAGAAATAAAATGACTGAGAAAACCTATACTGTATTTAATGCGATGGTGGATATGGTGGTTGCACCTGGCACTGCATTAGATCAAATTAAACTGAATTCAAGCTGGTTTTGGTGGCCGCTGCTAATTAGCATAGCTTTGGGCGCGGGTATGTTGTACTACTACTTTGGCTGGGTAGATTTTTCCTGGTTTGTAGAAGAAACAATCAGCGCGATGCCGACTGAACAGCGCGCCGATGGTGCTGAAGCTGTGCGCAACTTTATGCAGGTTGGCTCGACTACCTGGATGAGTGTGGGCGCTGTGGTTGCTGGCTCATTTGTTATGTATGCAATTATGGCAGTTTATTTGCACTTGGCTAATAAGCTTTCAACCAGTGCGGAGCTAAGTTATGGCCAATGGTTCTCATTTTCAGTCTGGACCAATTTTGTCGGTGTCTTTGCAGCTTTGGCAGGCATAGTATTTATGCTGATGTCAGATACCAACCAGGTTGCTGCAGAAGCACTTCAGGTTTCCTCATTTAATGCCCTGTTTGTGCATGCCAGTGCTGGTGACCCTTGGTACCAGATAGCTAGCTCGTTTACATTGATAAATGTATGGACGCTAGCATTGATGGTGATTGGTTATACCCGCTGGACGGGTGCCTCTGTGCTCAAATCCACAATTATAGTGTTGTTGCCGTGGGTGTTGATATATGGAATCTGGGCATCAATGGTTTAAGCGTCCTTAAGGCTATTTAAATGAAAAAAATTCTTATTACTGTCGGCTTGGCAGCCCTGTTGGTGGGTTTGCCATTAATTTCCAAACTGACTAATACCACTGAAGCCAAACAGGTTAATGTAGTTAAGGTTGAGTTCAAACCAATCAAGAGCTCGATTCTGGCCTCTGGCTCGCTAGCATTCAGGGAGCAGGTGCAATTGCGCTCTGAGGTCATTGGTCAGGTAATACAACTGCATGTGGAAGAAGCCGATCAGGTAAGTAAGGGGCAGTTGGTAATTACTCTGGATCCGAAAAACTATCAGGCTCAGGTAGACCAAGCTAAAGCCAGGGTGCGGATTTCAGCGATAGCAATTGAGCGCCAACGGATACTGATTGCTAATCTGGCAGAGCGCTTTGAGCGCCGCAAAACCCTGCATCAAAGCAAGTTGGTAGATACCGATAGCTTCCAGTCTCTGGAAAGTGAGTTATCTCTGTCACGAGTTGATTTGCGGTCACTACAAGAGTCATTGGCACAGGCGCGTGCAGCCTTGGATCAGTCTGAGGATCTGTTGCAAAAAACTCTGATTAAATCTCCAATCGATGGAATTGTGATTCAAAGCGATATTAAGGTGGGTGAAACGGTAATAGCCGGGACCACCAATATTCCTGGTTCCACACTAATGGTTATTGCTGATCCTTCAGCGACCCTTACTGAGGTACAGGTAGATGAAGCTGATATTGCCCAAATTCGGGTGGGTTTGGAGGCTGATATATTCTCAGCTGCCTATCCAGATACCCCGCTTTCAGGTGTGCTTGAGTCGATAGCCACAGTTGCCAGGCGTGCGCCAGGGCAGCAAAGTTTGTCATTTTTGGTCAAAATATTACTCGATGAACAAGATAGCCTGACTATTCGCCCGGGCATGAGTGTGCGTGCTGATATTTACACCGAAACCTCAGATGAAACCCTTTCGGTGCCGATTCAGGCGGTACTATTTGATGATGGCTCAACTGATAAAGAGGCTGGCGCTGAAGACGATCAGCCCTATGTATTTTTGTACCAAAATGGCAAAGCAGTGCGTAAAAATGTAGAGATTGGCTTATCCAGCGATAGCGATCAGGAAGTCACTAAAGGACTGAAGCAAGGCCAGCAAGTGGTTAGCGGCCCATATCGTGTGCTGATGGGTTTGCGTGACGATGATGAAATTGAAATAATTGCCAGCACTGAGGAAGATGCAGATGAGGATGAAATGCCAACAAATCTTGAGGAAAAGACTGACGAGGCTGCGGTAGACACTTCCGAGCAAGCGCAAGATGAGACTGAGTTAGAAGTCGATTACTAATGTCTGCAGACTCTCAAGAATCGGCAATTATTCAGCTCCGGGATGTTTATCGAACTTACCTGATGGGTGATCAATCACTAGATGCACTCGCTGGGGTAACTCTAAATATCCAGCGGAATGAATATGTGGCGGTGGTTGGTTCATCCGGCTCGGGTAAATCTACGCTGATGAATATTCTCGGCTGCCTGGATCGTGCCAGCAAAGGCAACTATGTTTTGAATGGTACCGATGTCGGCGACATGAATGAAAATGAGTTAGCAAAAGTACGCAACCGACAGATTGGATTTGTGTTTCAGAGTTTCAACTTGCTGGGTCGCGCTTCGGCCTTGAAAAATGTTATGCAGCCACTGGTTTATCGTGGCATTCCAATAGCAGAACGCAAAGAGATAGCCAGTGAGGCTTTAGTGAAAGTTGGGCTAGGTGATCGCATGGATCATTTGCCGAATGAGTTGTCTGGTGGCCAGCGGCAGCGGGTAGCAATCTCGCGGGCGTTGGTGGGCAATCCGGCAATTTTATTAGCTGATGAGCCAACTGGAAATCTTGATAGCAAAACCAGTCGCGAAATTATGCACCTGATTGACGAGTTGCACGACCAAGGACAAACCATAATTATGGTCACCCATGAAGCCGATATAGCCAAGCACTGTAACCGGGTGATTAGCCTGGAAGACGGTAAAGTCGCCAGTGATGTAAAGCAGGTTAAAAGTCGATGAATACACTAATTGAAAGCCTGCGCTCGGCTCTGGAATCAATTCGTGCCCATGCTTTCAGGTCGCTGCTTACATCCTTAGGGATTATTATTGGAGTAACCTCGGTAATAGCTGTAGTCTCAATAGTGCAGGGTATGTCGCATACTATCAACGCGCAATTTGCAGGCCTTGGTAGTAACTCATTAACCTTACGCTCGCATACCCCTTTCAAACAGGCGATGCAGGGCAAGTTCGCAAAACTGACAGATTCTGATATGCGGGCAATTGAACGCCAGGTTGATGGTATTTCTCATATTACCCCAGTTTTATATGCCGCTAGCGGCAGACGGGGCGGAGTAACTTATCGTTCACAAACTGCTAATACCAATGTGATGGGTATTGGTCCTAGTTACCTTAGAGTGAATGGCGTTTACCCACAATTAGGCAGGTTTTTCACCCCTGATGATGAAAAACGCAGGCGTTTGGTATGCGCCATCGGTGAAGATCTCATCGAAAAGCTGGAATTGCCGAAAGACCCGATTGGCGAGTTTTTTCTGATTGGTAGTGATTGGTGCAAAATTGTTGGGGTGATTGAAAGACGCGGTGAAATACTTGGTTTCTCGCAAGATGATTTTATTCTGCTGCCGTACGCGACTAGCAGGCGCATTATGGGCACTACCAGACGGGACTTGGATATTCAGGTGCAGTTATTGGTAGATGATATGAATCGCCTGGATGAAGTTAAAACCAGAGTCCGGCGGGTACTGCGTAAAGAGCATAATCTAAAAGCCGGCCAGCCAGATGATTTCAAGGTGCAAACTGCGGAACAGTTAACTGAGTCATTTAATGCGGTTATCGACACCATTACTGCCGTATCTGCCGGGATTGTCGGTATTTCCTTGTTGGTTGGCGGTATCGGGATTATGAATATAATGCTGGTCTCGGTAACTGAGAGAACTAGGGAAATTGGTATTCTTAAAGCCCTTGGGGCAACCCGTAACGACATCTTGCTACAGTTTCTTATTGAAGCCTTACTATTATCCTTAATTGGCGGCCTGGTAGGTGTCGCTCTTGGTTATGGCTTGGGTGCGTTAGTGTCAACTATGCTGCCAGGTTTCCCACCAGCAGTAGTACCATTATGGGCGGTTTCTCTAAGTTTCGGTTTCTGTGCGGCAGTTGGAATAATATTTGGCATAGTTCCGGCAGCCAAGGCCTCCCAGCTTGATCCGATAGATGCCCTGAGGTATGAGTAATAGGGTGTGTTTGCCATAGGCGTAACGCACCGGAAGGTCGAGTTTGCTCGGAAGTCCTCATTAAACTCCTTTTGTAAATGATCTTATAAAGCCTGACTTATGGCCCATGTATTGTGGTTATAGATATGGTCTTATATACCTGTAAATTAGTTGTAACTTTTATTAGCTGTTGAGCGTTATAGATATGCTACATACAGTAATTACGAGGAATGCCCGTGAACAAATTAGTTAAAACTGCTGGCCCTGTATTAGTGCTTGCAGTAAGTATTGGGTTGGTTGTGTTGTTAAGTGCAACCAAGCCTGACCCAGAGAAAAAAGTCGATACTCCACGGCTGGTGTCACTGTATGTGGATGCAGTGCAAACAGAGGTGGTTAATATTTCGGTTAAGACTCAGGGCGAGGTAACTCCTAAAAACGAAATAGATTTGATTCCCCAGGTATCGGGTAAAATAATGTCTATCGCAGCTGAGTTTGCAGAAGGTGCAGAATTCCAAGCTAATACCCGCTTAATCAAGATAGATGATACAAGCTATAAGCTGGCAGTGATTCGCGCCCAGGCCGTAATGGCAGCAGCAGAAGTAAACTTGCAGCGAGAATTGGCGAATGCCAAAATTAAGTCTGATGAGTGGAGTAAGAAACGCAATCGCGGTGTCCCCACACCATTTGCGCTCAATAAGCCACAGGTAATTGAAGCTGAAGCCAGACTGCTGTCTGCAAAAGCCGATGTGCAAGAAGCTCGGTTAAATGTGAAGCGGACTGAGATTTCGGTCCCCTTTCGCGGCCGGGTAGCAAGTAAAACCGTTGGTGTTGGTCAATTCGTAAGTGCTGGTACGCCGCTGGGACGGGTATTTTCTACCGATGCAGTAGAAATTCGTTTGGCCCTGACTGACGCCCAATTGCATGAATTAAATTTGCCTATGGGTTTTATGGCTAGTGATAATAATGCGCCAGTAGTTTATTTCTCAGCTGAGGTAGGTAATTCACAGCAGGCTTGGGAAGGAAAGATCGTGCGTACCAACGCTTCGGTTGACCCGCAAACCAGGATGATTTATGTCGTTGCTGAAGTCCAGGATCCGTATGGTGCCGGCGCAAATGCTGGTGTGCCAATTGCGGTAGGGATGTTCGTTAATGCGGAGATTTTTGGCCACGATTCACAAACGGTGTTGACTGTACCAAGGCTGGCACTGCGTAACGCAAACAAGATTTATGTAGTTAATGCTGATAACCGCCTGGAAATTCGCAAGGTAAATGTGTTGTCCACATCTTACGACAAAGTGCTGATTAGCAGCGGTGTGGAGTTGGGCGAGGAAGTGGTTACCTCTGCCGTCCAATCCGCGGTGGATGGAATGGAAGTTAGGGCAATTTTCAGGCAGCCACAAATTTAATAAAATATTATCCTGCCTTTCTAGCAGGCCATGCATTAATAACTAAGCAGAGAATACTGTTGATAAATTGCTGCCAAATGCGGGCAAGGGATTTCTATGAATAATTTAATCGCCTGGTGGGCAAACAATACAGTCGCTGCCAACCTTTTAATGGTGGGGATTTTTGTGGCCGGCATTTTTGGCTTCAATATGATGGAGCGCGAGCTAGACCCGCAGGTGCGTTTCCCAGGCCTTGAAATTCGAGTTAATTGGCCAGGCGCTTCACCACAGGAAGTGGAGCAGCAGGTTGTAGCACGGATTGAAGAGTCGGTACGCGATCTGGATGCGATTGAGTGGGTAAGATCCAGTTCTGGTGAGGGTAATGGTGCTGTCTGGATTAAGGCGGAGCAGCAGGTTGATTTTACCCAGTTTATGAATGATGTGAAAATTAGAGTTGATTCTATCTCAAGCTTTCCGCGTGATATTGAGCAACCACGGGTACGCCAGTGGGTTAATGAAAATGAGTATATTCGAGTCGCAGTGCATGGTGATCTCGATGTTCGCGAACTTAATCGCCTGGCAGCTAAACTCAGGCGGGAAGTAGCGGTTTTGCCAGCGATTACAGTGGTTCGCTTGTTCGGCGCTCGACAGGAAGAAGTTTCAATAGAAATCAGCGAAGCTGCATTGCGCCGCTATCAACTGACTTTCTCGCAAGTAGCTGATGCAATTCGCAGCAGTTCAATTAATCAATCATCTGGCGCTGTGCGTACCGAAGTTGGGACTTACCAGTTAAAGACTCGCTCACAAGCCGATACTGGGGAAGAGTTTGCCGATATTATCATCCGTGAAACCCCGCAGGGTGGTGTTATTCGCGTTGGTGATGTTGCCAATGTGGTCGATGGCTTTGATGATAATCCAATTTTGGCCACATTGAATGGTGAGCCGGGCATTTGGATTCAGATAATGACCACTGAAATAATGGATATCGTGAATGCATCTGACTCAGTTCGAAAGTGGATAGCAGAACGACAAACAACGCTGCCTCCGGGAGTTAGTCTGACCCTTTGGACTGACAACGCCGAGGACTATAAAAGCCGCATGGCAACTATAAGTAGCTCGGCGATACTTGGTTTGTTGCTGGTATTGGTAGTTCTTGTTTTAACCATCAGACCACTAGTGGCTTTCTGGGTAGCAGTAGGTATTGCGACTGCATACATGGGGGCATTTGTATTATTGCCCTCAGTAGATGTCTCCATAAATATGCTCTCAACCTTTGCTTTCTTGCTAGTGCTGGGGATTGTGGTTGATGATGCGATTATTGTTGGTGAGGGTATTCACGCTGAATCTCAGCGCTTAGGTGGCGGGGTGAAAGCTGCTGTATCAGGTGCGCAGTTGGTGGCAAAGCCGGTAATCTTTGGTGTGCTGACTACCATTATTGCATTCTTACCATGGATATTTATTGAAGGCGAAGCTGCCTCTTTTACCCGGCATATTACTTGGGTAGTGATCTTGGCACTGACATTCTCACTGATTGAATCGCTGTGGATCCTGCCTGCGCATTTATCCAAAATGAAGCCCCGAAAAGGCTTGAAGCGCTTCGGCAAGTTTCAGAAGCGAATAGCCGATAGTATTCTCAGTTTCGGGCAGATAAAGTATCGCAAAATTGCAGCCACAGCCATACGGCACAGATATATGACCACCAGTGTATACCTCGCAGTTCTGGTGCTTGGTTTTGGTTTGTTTAGTACTGGTTGGGTCAAAAAAGGCTTTATGCCAGAAATGGAATCTGGTGAAATAACCGTGGAAGTTATACTTCCAGAAGGTGCTCCGTACTCCAGAGCTCTAGAGATACTCGAGCAGTTGAAAGCCGCCCAAGCAACCTTGGTGGAAGAAGTAACCCAGCGCACCGCTGGTGAGGGTAAGTTGATTGAGAATTGGTATACTCGTTCTCGCCGTGACAGTGTTATGGCAATAGTTAAACTTACCCCTCCGGAAGTTCGTGATTTGACTGCCAAAGAAACCTCAATCCGTTTGCGAGAATTAATTGGCCCGATACCTGATGCTAAAGAGGTATCTGTTCAGTACACACAAAATAACGGTGGGCCAGGCTTTGAAATGTCAATCAGGCACCCCGACCTGGATGTTCTGAGGCTAGCTACTGCTGACTTGGAGAGCAAGTTAAGAACTTACGAATCACTCTACGATATCCGTAATAACCTGGAAAGCGCATCAGAAGAAATTCGCTTAACCATGAAGCCTGGTACTGCGAAGCTTGGGTTAACTTTGGCCGCTGTGACCCGCCAAGTTAGGCAGGCGTATTTCGGCGAAGAAGTGCAACGCTTGGCAAGGAATGGTCAGGATGTGCGGGTGAAGGTTCGTTACCCAGTAGCTAGTAGAAGGTCAATAGAAAGCTTAAAGGATTTGCGTATTCGCACCCAAGATGGTAGGGAAGTACCCTTACTATCGGTTGCAGATCTTGAGTTCGCTCCCGGAATTAAACGCATCCAACGCTGGAACGGCAATCGTGCCGCACGAGTTAGTGCCGACTTGAAAGAAGAGGTGCGGGGTGAAATCATGGATGACCTGAACGAGAACTTCTTTCCGCAGTGGGAGCAGCGCTACCCTGGGGTAGTTCGTGGTTCTATTGGGCAGGCTGAAGGCGAGCAAAGATTCATCAAAGAAATTATGGGTAAATATATTATCGCTTTCTTTGTAATGTACACAATGCTAGCAGTTGCCTTTCGCAGCTATTGGCAACCACTATTAATATTACTGGCTATGCCATACGCTTTCGTGGGTGCGATCTATGGACACGCTACACTGGGAATGACTATGGCTATTTTTAGTTATTTCGGGGTGGCAGCCGCAGCGGGAGTGGTGATTAACGATAATCTTGTGCTGATGGATTATTGTAATCGCCTCAGGGCATCTGGAATGAGCGCAAAAGAAGCGATAGTTGAAGCCGGTGTAGTTCGTTTTAGGCCAATCCTGATTACCTCAGTTACTACCATAGTCGGTTTGCTGCCAATGATGTTCGAGCGGTCGATCCAGGCAGCACCGCTACAGTCAGTGGTCATATCCTTATCCGCAGGCGTATTTATAGCTTTCTTTGTGACCCTATTGATGGTTCCTGCGCTGTATATAATTGGTCTGGATGTGAACAATTATTTAGCCCGGTTGAAGAAATCTATTATCAATAAAGTTACCACAACAAGATCTGCTTAGGACGGTACTGGCATTGACTGACAATATTCGTCAGTTAATGACAAGCAGCGTAGTTATTGTTCCTTCATCTCATATTCCACAAGTAGATAATCCTAGATAAAACAGCAACTTTGTTCTTTTCAGGACAGTTGGCATACAAATTGCATCTTATGTTTTACTAAAAGAAAGTTATGGGTTTGGCTGTATTTACTAACGCTTACCTAAAAACTTTTAAATTCATAAAAATGCAAGGCATAAGTGGCTTGCAAAGGGAGACTGCAATGAACTCTGAAATGAACCTGTTAAGCTCAGAAATAACACACCTGCGCGATGCACTGCGTAACCTTGATCTGCAGAGCGATGCCGCTGAGTTGGAACGCCTGCAACGGGACTTGATGTTTACCCAGAGCAAATTACTGATTATAGAAATAGATCGCCCAACCAGCGTAAGGGATTGCGGAATCTCGCTCGCATATCATTAATCAGAGGCTCCTTGAGCTTAAAAGGCGGGGCTAAAGTCCCGCTTCCGCTACATTCAAGCTCATTACAAAAGTCAATACTGCACCCCCGGAAGCTGGACTTCAGTCCCGCCCACCCACTGCTAAGACTCAAAGTCACAACTCCAAGCCCTATTCCCCTTGAAAGCAAGGCAGAGGTAAGGCACAATGCCATCCCCGCAAAGCTTACGCTGTTTGCGGGTATATGGTGGCCCTCGTTGGTTCCCTCGCAATGATACGCTGTGAACCCCGTCAGACCCGGAAGGGAGCAGCGGCAGCAGCAGACTCATGTGCCGGGGTGTGGCTGGCGGGGGTCGCCACTCTGATTTCTATCTGTGGGTTAGGGTGTTATAGTAAGTAGCCTTGCATCACTTATAAATTACGACTCTAAAAAATGACATATCAGGTCCTTGCCAGAAAATGGCGCCCCAAGAATTTTTCCGAAATGGTGGGTCAAACCCATGTGGTTCAAGCCCTGGTTAATGGCCTGGATCAAGACCGCCTGCACCACGCCTTTCTTCTTACCGGTACCCGCGGGGTTGGTAAAACCACGCTGGCACGAATCTTTGCCAAGTGCTTGAACTGCGAGCAGGGGGTTAGTTCTACTCCCTGCGGTGAATGCGCGGCCTGTGTGGACATTGATGCTGGCCGTTTTGTGGATATGCTGGAAGTAGATGCAGCCTCGCGTACCAAAGTAGATGATACTCGGGAGATTCTGGAGAATGTGCAATACGCGCCCACGCGAGGGCGGTATAAGGTCTATATTATTGATGAGGTGCATATGCTCTCAACTGCGAGTTTCAATGCCCTGTTGAAAACTCTGGAAGAGCCGCCGGCGCATGTGAAGTTTGTATTGGCAACCACGGACCCACAAAAAATTCCGGTAACAGTGCTCTCGCGCTGCCTACGCTTTAATTTGACCCGCCTGGATGCTCCGCAAATTCAGCAATATTTAGCGAAACTGTTGACGGCCGAATCAATCGAAGCTGAAGAGGAAGCGGTTCTGCTACTAGCGCAAGCCGCTGACGGCAGTATGCGCGATGGCTTGTCTTTGCTCGATCAGGCAATTGGTTTCGGTGGCGGCAAAGTAACCACAGCAGATGTGAGCGAAATGCTGGGTTCATTGGCGCATGACCATATCGTCAAGATGCTAACCTTGTTATTTGCTGGTGATGCCGCAGGCTTGCTGGCGCAACTGGATGAACAGGCGCGCTATTCAATTGATTTTGACCGTTTGCTGCAACAGCTTGCCGAATCTTTACACCGGATTGCGCTGATACAACAACTACCAGGCTATGCCGATGAGAATCGCCCAGGCTGGGAGTCCTTGCGCCAGTTAAGCGGTCAAGTAGAAGCTGAAGCGGTACAGCTGTATTATCAAATCTTAATTCATGGGCGGCGGGATTTGCGCTTGGCGCCAGATCCTCGCAGCGGCGCAGAGATGACCTTCCTAAGATTACTGGCCTTTCAGCCAGCCGGGGGTGGTAGTGCCAACTTAGATACTAGCTATGCAGATACTAAACCTACGGCCACAACTGCTGGGCCGGCTGTTGGACAGGCAACCACAGCCTCGATGGTGCGAGAGCCGGCGCCAGTAGTTAAAGCACTTACACCTGAGGTAGTGGTTCCGGTGGCGTCTTCGGTGGACTACCAGCAGCGTCCATGGAACCAAATTATTGAACAACTAGGGCTAAACGGAGCCCAGCTTGAACTGGCTCGTAATGTAGAGAATGTTTCGCGTGAAAATACAGTTTGGCAGTTTGTAATTGCAGACCATCTCGAGAATTTAGCCAGCGCTCCAGCAGTGGCGGCGTTAACTGCAGCGGTTTCTGCTTTGTTGGGAACCAAGGTTACCGCAATTGTGACGACCTGCGCTGCCAGTAAGCGCACTAACCAAGCGACAGAATTGCAAACTCCGGCAGCTGAGATTGCGCGCCGGCAGAGTGATAAAATGAGTCAGGCTGAACAGGCGATTAAGGATGACCCAACGGTGCTGTCTTTGCAGCAGGAAATGGGCGCCAGTATTATTGGTGGTTCTACCAAGCCCTTATCTAGCAGCTAAGAGGCCCAGCGAACTGGTAGGGTGCCTCAAGCCGAGCGGACGCACCGGGAGTTTCGGATTTGTATTTACCTTCCGGTGCGTTACTCCTGCGGCTAACACATCCTACAAGAGAGTCTCAACAATAAATTTATTTTTACGGAGTTATTTATGAAACGTGGAATCGCAGGCCTGATGAAGCAGGCGCAACAAATGCAGGAACAAATGGCCAAGGCTCAGGCAGAGCTTGGTAATTTACTGGTTACCGGCGAAGCTGGTGGGGGCATGGTCAAAGTTGAAATGAATGGCCGGCACGAAGTCAAAATGGTCAAAATTGATCCAGTAGTAGCTGATGATATAGAAATGCTGGAAGACTTAATAACTGCGGCAATCAATGATGCGGTTAACCGGATTAGTAAAAATTCCGCAGATCAAATGTCCAGTATGACAGCAGGCCTGGATTTGCCACCAGGGATGAAACTACCTTTTTGAGCCAACAGCATGACTGAAAAACGCCCGTTACTGCAACAGTTGATTGAGGCTTTACGGTGTTTGCCGGGAGTCGGTAGCAAGAGCGCCCAGCGAATGGCCTTTCAAGTGCTGCAGCATAATCGTGATGGAGCCAGAGAGCTGGCTGAAGTGCTGTTAGAGTCGGTCGAGAAAATTGGCCAGTGTTGCCAGTGCCGTAACCTCACAGAAGATGATGTTTGTAGTATCTGCATTAACCCCAGACGCGATAATAGCTCCTTGTGTGTAGTCGAGTCCCCGGCAGATGTAATCGCGCTGGAGGAGGCTACTGGTTATCAGGGTCACTACTTCGTCTTACATGGGCGGTTATCGCCACTAGATGGGGTAGGGCCAGATGATCTGGGTCTGGAAAAGCTGAATGCAGCTTTTGTCGCTGGGCAATTACAGGAATTGATTCTTGCGACCAATTCCACTGTGGAAGGTGAGGCCACTGCTTTCTATATTCAGAGTTTGGCACAAAAACACAATATCCGAGTTAGCCGTATCGCTCATGGTGTGCCGCTTGGAGGGGAGCTTGAATATATTGACCAGGGAACCCTGGCGCATGCATTTGGTTCGCGCTTATTGGTTGATGAATAACAACCCCGCCGGAGATTAACCGGCGGGGTATTGCTTTAGGGCACCTCTAGTTTTTCTTTTTACTGTTAACTGCAGTCAATTGGATGTTTTGTAGATTTTTCTCTACAGTTTTCAAGCCAATTCCTTTGATATTTACCAGTTCGTCAGCATGTTTGAAGGCCCCGTTTTGGTTGCGGTATTCAACAATCGCACGAGCTTTACTCATGCCAACCCCGGTCAGGCTCTCGGCTATTGCCTCGGCAGATGCAGTGTTAATATCAACTGGTGCAGCCAGGCTGTGGCCAGCCATCAACATCAGTACCAGTGCGGTTACACTAAGTAATTTTTTCATTGTATATTCCTTAAATCAGTTTCGCTCCGTTATTGAAGCACCTCTACAATAGCGATTTAGGTGATTTGTGATAAGCGGGAAAATATGCGTTTTGCTGTAAGAGAGGGTAGCGGGTTTTCCCCGGATAAGTACCCCAAAACTAATAAGAAAAGTTCTGATAAATTGATTCTCATGTTTTGAGAAGCATTAAGGGTTTAATAGCCTTAACCAGTAATCAGGAAGATAGAAAATGAACTTCAATCCCAATAATATAATCGGCAAAACCGTTAATGCTTGTATCTCACGCCCAGGGCCAGGGCAAATGAGCAGGGTTTATATGATGATGTTTACTGATGGCAGTTGCTGTGAGTTTGTTTCGGGGCGAAATACCAATACCCAGCTACCGGCAGCGCAAGGTCTGACTGAAAACGGCTTGGCACTAATTTCAGGGGGGAAATCAGGAGGGCAGAGCCGGCAGCTGTCTTTGAGTGGATTTTGAGGGTTTTTATGATTGTTGATTTTATCCACAATTTCTGTGGATAAGTCTGTGAATACTTTTTTTTTCGCTCCTTTGATAGCATAGAGCAGAGCAGATTGGTCAATAATTGATCAGTTGCGATTGCGTAATTAAAAATCAATGACTTACAGGTTTTTTTTCAAGGCTGAAGTGGGGGTATCTGTGACATTTCAACAATAATGTAGCTATCAACTACTTGTGTATTGTTTTTTAAAGTTGATTGTAGTTTATACTCTTAACTTGTTGATTTTGGATTTTCTGAATAGTCACCTTAGAATTTAAAATAAGCACTTGGTAGAGCCAGAATAGCTACATTCAAGTATTAGCCCGCATTAATGCCAAGCTCCAATGGCCAGACCTCGAGTTTATCCAGCAAGGCGAATTTGGCATCGGGGTTTTTAACTAAAGCATGATCTTCGTGGCGTAATTCGGCAATTCGTTGCAGATATTGCTCTAAGTTCATCTGGTTACCTTTGTCAGCTTGCAGAATTCTTTGTTGCCTGAATTCTTCCCATTGATTTTGTTCTGTAGAGTTTAAAGATTCAGGATAGTTTCTGGCACGATAGCGAAATAGTAGCTCACTCAGGCGAGCATCCTGAAATTTGAATTTAGTGGTCGCCAATTCAGCAGGTGAAAGGTGGTGAATGGTTTCCAGCTGCTGCTTATCGACATAAGTAAGAAAGCCTCCGGAATAAATCATTTGCTCAGGATCTTCAGACTCAGGGTAAGTGCTTTGGGAGTACAGGCCAGTGAGCTTATCTGCGATCGTGGCGGAGTGCTTTAAGAGGAACTGCAAGTTTTGCTGGCAGCGCTGTTGATCCAGGCCGATACGGTCTTGATCTACTCCTTTGAGAACACTCACCGGGGCAATAAAAGGGCTTCTATTGGCAGCGATGCCTTTTATCCCTGGTCGCTCTGTACCTTCTGGCAGGTCACTGGTGGGCGTGAACAGGAGGTCGCGTAGTTCTTCCACGCTTGAATCCAGAACTATTGCCGGTTCACTCATAAGGTCTAGGCATAAAGTTTGAGTTGGAATGACAGGATGCTTGCAGATGGGCAATACCAGCGTAGTACAGCCCCGCACAGCCGGAATTTTTGCGCTTGTGTGTAATAACGGTGTTTTTAATAATGGGTCTAACATCACCGCAACTGTTTTTTTATCACGCAGACTCAGTGACCACTGAAATAGGCGTGGTTGCTTATTGCGTAGCAATCTTGCCAGATCTATAGTAGCGCGGACATCGGCCAGGGCATCGTGAGCATCGGTGTGCTCGAAATGATTGGCCACACTTAGCTGATCGAGCTTAAAGCTAGGTTTGCCCGGCTCATGGTAAACCCACTCAATGCCTGCCGGCCTGAGGGCGTAACAGGCGCGTGTCAGGTCGATTAAATCCCAGCGACTATTGCCGTTTTTCCACTCTCGCTCGTAGGGGTCATAAAGATTTCTATAAAACAGGTTGCGGCTAAACTCATCATCAAAGCGAATTGAATTATAGCCCACACTACAGGTCCCGCCGCGGAGCATAAGCTCCCTTATGCGTCGAGTAAAATCGGCCTCGGTAAGGCTTTTGTCGCCCATTTCATGAGTGGATTGGGGGCTTATCCCGGTTACCATGCAGGCATCTGGTTGTGGCAACATATCATCGGCTGCCTTGCAGAACCATTCATATTCCTCGCCGGGCAGGGGATTTAGTTCTGCGTCGGTGTAAATTGCGGCAAATTGGCTGGCCCGATCCCACTTAGGGTTGGTGCCGAAGGTTTCATAATCGTGCCAGAGAAAACGGTTGGTAGATTTCATGGTGTGAATACTATACCAATAAACAGCTAAAAGAATAGCGAGTAGTGGCTATAAATGCATCTCTATTGATTCTGGATCTGTGTTCACTGGAATAATAGAGATTCCCTCACTGTTGTCCCGTTAACTTTGTGCCTAGCTGATGATAACCCTTACTATCGTTTGGCGCACACCAGTTTTTGTCACCGAGGACATGAATCCCGAGTGCTCGCCTGAGACACGCCTTAAACCCATCCATGGGGGCTCTTCACCCGTCCGACCGCCAAGGATGGCGGAAGTGCAGGTTTTGCAGGAGCAAAAACCTGCCATGCGGGTGGAGGTCTCAGGCGAGCACCCAGAATTCATGCTTGAACAGTTAACGGGACA
>JAJRYF010000104.1 GCA_024275935.1 Gammaproteobacteria bacterium
AAATCAGATGATTTATATACTCATATAAATAAAAAGTGGCCGCTTGAGCAGGTTGCAGAAAACTACCCTGGTGAAGTAGCCCAGCGCTGGAAATATGCGGATGGCCAAGGAGAAATTGGCTTGATCTCATCAGTCAGTAAACCTTTTTGCGGTAGTTGTACCAGAGCCCGCTTATCTTCAGACGGAGTGCTATATAATTGCCTTTTTGCTACCCAGGGGCTGGACTTGCGTAGTCCCATGCGTGAGGGTTCCAGTGACGAAGAGCTAGCCGAGATGATTGCAGAGGCTTGGAGAAGCCGCCGAGATCGTTATTCAGAAGTCAGGAGCCAGGCTAGTGTCGCCCGCTCCAGAAAAGTAGAGATGTATTACATTGGTGGATGAAATGTTTAGTCATATAAATAAGCACGGACAACCGGGTATGGTTGATGTTGGTGGTAAGCAGGTGACTCGGCGTACTGCTCATGCTCGTTGCCTGATTGAATTGCCAGCCGAACTTGCTAACACCTTTAGTCAGGGTGAAGTGCAAACTAAAAAAGGCCCATTAGTGGCAACCGCAATTATTGCCGGGGTGATGGCGGCTAAAAACACTCCCAGCTTGATTCCCTTATGCCATCCGGTGCCTTTAGATGATTGTAAAATAACGATTGAACCAGTAGCGGATAACTGCCTGCAAATTGATGCCACTGTAGTCGCAAATTACCGCACCGGGGTAGAAATGGAGGCATTAACTGCGGTAAGTGTAGCGGCATTAACAATTTATGATATGTGTAAATCGGTAAGTAAAGGTATAGTTATTCGCGATACCCGCTTGCTGGAAAAAACCGGTGGCAAGTCAGATTTCACGGCAGTTGATAACAATGACTGAGTCTGCTCCTGTATATGGTTTGATTCTGGCCGGCGGTAAAAGCCAGCGTATGGGTCACGACAAGGCGGTTATTAATTACCACGGCAAGCCGCAAATTCAATGGGCTTACGAGCTACTTTCCAGACATCTACCCGAAGTATATATTTCCGTTCGGGCTGAGCAGGAACAAGAGCCCATCCGCGCAGGCTTGCCACAAATTCAGGACTTAGGGCTAGCCAGCGGTCCTCTTGATGGGATTGTTTCCGCTCAGCAAACCCATCCCCAGGCAGCATGGTTGGTTATAGCCTGTGATTTACCATGGTTAACTGATGCCAGTATCAAACACTTATTAGCTGAACGCGATGCGACTATGATGGCCTCAGCCTTCCTCAGTGTACACCACCCGGGTTTACCCGAACCATTGTGTGCAATTTGGGAGCCAGCCAGTAGAGTTGTTATAGATGAGGCTATTGCAATCGAACGCTATTGCCCGCGAAAAATACTAATCAATACTAATACCAATTTAGTAGCACAACTTGATCCGCGCTCGATGGATAATATTAACTACCCGCAAGAGTTAGATCAAATTCAGTCTCAGGGAGGCTCGTAAAATGAAATTTAAGATTGAATATTATGCGCAGTTGCGGGATGAAGCTGGGTGCTCTGCTGAAACAGTTGAGTCAATAGCAAGTTGCCCGGCAGAGTTATTTAGTGAGCTAAATGCAACGCACTGCTTTAGCCTGACCCAGAATCAGTTGCAGGTTGCCATTAATGATAGTTTTTCCAGTTGGACGAGTCAGCTCAATGATGATGATCTGGTGGTATTTATGCCGCCAATGGCGGGGGGCTAGACTTGTATTTAGAGCGAAGGACTATTTATGTTTGCTATAATTGAAACCCCGGCAGATCTGGTCAAATTACGCGTTGACCTTAACGACCGTGCCGCTGGTGGCTATGTGACCTTTGAGGGCTGGGTGAGAGATCACAATGAAGGTCAGCAGGTATTGCGCTTGGAATATGAAGCTTATCCGGCGTTGGCGAACCGGGAAGGCAGTCGCATAGTAGCCGAGGCAATGGCTAAATTTGATATTATCAATGCTGCCTGCGTACATCGTACTGGATTGTTAGAAATTGGCGAGCTCGCGGTTTGGGTAGGAGTTACCGCTGTTCACCGTGATACGGCCTTTGCAGCTTGTCGCTATATTATTGATGAGATTAAAGTTAGAGTGCCGATATGGAAGAAAGAGTATTATGTTTCTGGTGACTCAGGCTGGGTTGATTGTGAGGCTTGCGCGAGTAAAAAATAAATGTCAGCTGTACGAAAAAATATCCCATGATGATCGATTAGGCTTATATATGGATTATGAATTTCAAGATTTCGAACTAAAAACCAATCAACGATTGTTGATAAAGCATGGGCGCGAGATTCAAATGCCCGGCAAAATTTATATGTTCTTGCTGGTGTTGCTGGAAAATGCTGGTAGCGTAGTTTCACGAAAAACACTGGAAGAAGTAGTTTGGAAAGGGCGCATAGTTACCGATGCAACTATATACCAACTGGTAGCCAGGCTTAGAAATGTCCTTGATGACTACGACGAGGATAAACCGATTATTCAAACTGTACATGGTGAGGGTTACCGGCTGATGCCAGCGGTTACTAGTGTGTCAGAAGATCAACCCGGCATTCCTGCAAGCCGCAAGTCAAAGTTACGGCCCAAAGGCTTACTCTATAGCCTTATCGTGATTATGCTTATTGCTTTCTTCTGGCTTGATAATGCTAACAAGAATGATAAAGAACAGCAGCAAACCATTACCTCGGCTCAGATACTGCCTTTGCGGATAAGTTTTATACCAGCAAACCTAGCCAGCCATAAGACTTCAGATGCCAGCACGGAGTGGCTCTTTTCTGGTGGTATGTTTTATCTTGCAGAGTTATTGTCGCGCAATACGCCACTGATAACCCAGCCGCCGCGTAAGCAATGGCTTGAAGCTGAGAATAAAAGCAGTCTGGCAATTGAATTGCTGCAAGATAAGAAAACTGATGTAGTGTTATTGGTAGATGCTGGCAAGGATGGCGATACTTACTTTTCTACAGTACAGATAAGAGATATAGATGGAGTTGGTTCAAGTAAAGAGTTCCGCTCAAGTTCAATCAGGCAACTAATGGCACAAGTTTCAGTCTGGGTGCAGGAACGGCTTCAGCCCTCTGCTACTGGTAGTGATGTAATCACCATGGACTTGAGTAAAGATGAGTTCGCTATCGAAAGTTTTATTCGTGGTATGGCAGCACAGTTGCAGGGTGATGCCAAAAAGGCTATCAAATTTTTTCAGCTTAGCGTTGAACAGGATCCGGATTTTTTAAAAGCCTGGTATGAGCTAGGGGTTGCCCAGCGCAAACAGGGTAATTACGAGAGGGCCCTGTCGATTTTTTCAATACTGCTGCAAAACCCAAATTCCCTTACTGGTCAAGCGGCTAATGCTGCTGGTATCACTTATTGGCGACAAGGTGAATATAAGTTGGCTGATGCGGCTTTTAAGCAGGCATTGGAAAATGCGCGAGAGTTGAATTCCAGGCATTCAATAAGGTCGATTTTGACCAATATGGCGATTCTTTCAATGGTGCTTGAAGACTATGATAGTGCCAGAAAGTCACTGGATGAAGCCATAACTTTGATTGACCCTGAGAATGACCCTTACAGTTATGGCGCTGTAATGAATAACTATGCAGGCCTTGAGAGTAGAATCAATAACAATAAAGAGGCTATTGCGTATTCTGAAGCTGCTATTGATGCCTTTGCCCGTGCGGGTGAATTGCGCTATAAAAACACTGCTAAATCAAGACTCAGTGGTATCTTGATTGCTCTTGGGCGTTTTAGTGAGGGGGAGTCATTGGCGCTTCAGACCCTGGAGTTTAGGCGTCAGTCTGAGGACCGCTCCGGAATGGTTGCAAGTTACAACACCCTTGCCAGGGTTGCAGTTATTACGGGACGGTTTCGCGACTCAGAGAACTACTGGAATAAGTCTTTGCAGTTATTGATAGAGCTTGGTGGTTCCCACGACCAGGGGAAAATATATGCAAGCCTGGCAGACCTGTATTTGCGTTCTGGCAGCCCGGCTGAAGCTTCGGTGCAGATTGAATTATTGCAAGATATCGCAGTTGCGATTGATTCCGAAGTGCTCAGAACGAGACATCTTGGTTTAACTTTGCGTTTGGCGTTGGCACAAGGTGAGTTACAGCAGGCGCAAGAAATATTAACCAAGATGGCTTCCGGCAGTAGCGCAGAAGCGGCTCTTTATAAGGGCGATTTGTTGCAAATAGGGGGCAGTAGTGAGGCTGCTGAAGCCGCCTACCTTGAGGCTGCAAGCATATTAGACGGTAGTGGCAAGAATTTAGCACAGGCTGAGATCCAGAATAGGTTAACCAGCTTGTATCTTGAAATTGATATAAACAAGGCTCAGGACAGTATTGATAAAACCCAACAATACTCACCTTTCCCGTACCCACTACTGAAGTACCAGGCCATTGTTAGTTATCGGCAAGGTCAGCACTTTAAAGCAGTTTCCCAGTTAGAGCAGCTTAAAGCTAGCGCCAATGAGTTTTGGCAACCCGAGGACCAGTTATTGCTGGAGAAATTTAGCAAGAAACTATAAGGGGCTCTATTAATTGATAAAAAGTCAGTACAATCAGCTAGCCGATAAATGACAGTAATGGTGTCTTTATGTCTGAAGGCGCAGTTTTGGCAATCCTGGTACCAGTAGTTGAGACACTACTCAGGTAAGCAATATGAGCAATATGTTTTTAAGTGTGACTTTAGCAAGCACAGATTATGATTCGTTATTGATTTGTTTTTCTGAACGATTTCCCGTCACGCTATGCTTCTGATGAACCAGGGGCAATAAGCAATGAAAAAAATGATACCCATGCTAACCCATCGAGTGCTACCGGCAAGGCGCTGAGCTATCTGCACAATGAATGGCAGCAGTTGACCGCATTTGCAAGATGGTCGTCTGGAAATCGACAATAACGGTGCAGGAAACGCCATCCGGCCGTTCGTACTGGGAAGGAAGAGCTGATTGTTCAGTACCTCGGCCAAAAGAGCTAAGTCCAGCACCAATCTTTACTCACTGATCGAAACAGCCAAAACCAACGGCCTGGAGGCGTATGTTTACTTGCAGCATATCTTTACCGAACTACCAAAAGCAAACACCGTGGAGGCTATCGAAGCATTGCTGCCGGGCAATATCAACATGGATCAGGTCCGGGCTGGATGAGCAAGGGCGGTGTTTATTGACCGCTTACGATAAAAATACCACTGTTGTCCCGTTAACTTTGTGCCTAGCTGATGATATGTAGTGGCATAGTTATTTTGGCCACCTAACTAGAGATGATATTATCATCTTATTGAACATAGGTGACAAAATGACGATAAAGACCAGACGAACTTACACGCCGGAATTCAAGCTTGAAGCTGCACAATTGGTGGTTGAGCAAAACTACTCAATTCGCGAAGCTGCTAACGCTATGAATATTGGTAA
>JAJRYF010000008.1 GCA_024275935.1 Gammaproteobacteria bacterium
AGCGACCCAGTTAGCGACCCAGTTAGCGACCCAGTTCAAAAACTATTATCCGTTATCGGCGATGGCTATTTGAGCAGTGCCCAAATAATGGCTAAAGTGGGTTTATCCCATAAGCCTACATTCAGGAAAAACTATCTGATTCCGGCTTTAGAGCAAGGGCTGATTTCAATGAGTCACCCTAATGTACCCAATAGCCCAAAACAGAAATATAGAAAAGAAACTCAATAAAGTTGGTGAGCTAGCAACACTGCTAATCGTTACTAATGGTTGCCCACAGCCAATTGTATTTGAAGCAATTTTTGCGTTTACTCAGGTGTTCTCACACAAAATTCAGGGCTTAGGTGACCAGACTTTCTGGTCGCTACATTTTCAATACAAAGAGAGGCAAGCATCTGTGTTGGTGATAAAGTACCTGAGTTAATTCCTGCGCTATCACTTTGGTGGACTCTATCGATAAAATCCCTATCCCACTCGGCATTAATATCGAAGTTGTGCCCAAATCCTCGATCAATGAAGACCATTATAATATTAGCGAATGGCAGAAACAGGTCGAAATTAAAACGCTCTATTAGTAAGGGCAAAATATCTTGAGAGCGAATCCCTTCAAACCCTTCTGTTGCGCAATCGTGATCTAGATAGCTGTCTTCATAGCGGCTTAATAACTGGTTGTATTTATATTGCTTTGGCAGTTCGTCCCAAAATGGTGATAAAGCAGCCATCGCTTCAGGCCATCGCTGGTGGCCGTTACGCCCGATCATATCAGATACCAGAAAACGACCGCTGGGCACCAAGCATGCAGCGATAGCATCAAATAGCCCCTCAAGATTAACCACATGATGCAAGCTTTGGTTGGCTATAACAATGTCGTACTTACCATCCGGAACCCAGTTATTGAAGTCGCCTATTAGTTGCTGGATGTATTGGTCAACGCCATTCTCGCGTGTGTATGCTTTGCCTCTTGCTAACATATCCTCGTTAATATCCAGGCATTCGATAGTAAAATCATGGATGCCTGCGTGGATTAGGTGTTTCGCGATATAGGTTTCAACATCACAGTTTCCGGCGCCAATGCTAATTATTCGCACATTTTTAACCCCGGTAAGGTTGCTATATCGTTCAATTTCTCTGAAGAAGAAATGCTCTGGAGTGGCAAATCCAAACTGTTTAAAAACTGGCATCAGATGGGTATCTGCCCAGTATCTAAATATCGCTGGCAAGTCAGATACATTTTTACAATCTTTGTAGAAAACCTGCTCTTTTTCCAAGCGCTGTTGGTATTCCTCAGTTGATAGGTCTTTCTTCTGGGGTTTGAAGTTATTGGTGATAATCTTAAATGAGTTAGAGATGTATGACATCTATAACGGTTCCTTACCTAAAATTTAATATATAGAATATCTACTAAAAGCCTTTTTCCACACTACGCAATAATTCGTTAACTGAAGTCTTAGCGCGGGTTTGTGCATCCACCTGTTTAACAATAATAGCGGCGTACAGGCTGTGGCTACCATCGCTTGCAGGCAGGCTGCCGGGTACTACAACCGAGCCAGCGGGTATTTTCCCGAAGCTAGTTTCACCGGTTTCACGGTTATAGATTCTGGTGCTCTGGCTAATAAATACGCCCATAGATAAAACACTGCCACGCTCTACCAGTACCCCTTCAACAACTTCCGAGCGGGCACCGATAAAGCAGTCGTCTTCAATAATTGTGGGATTTGCCTGCAAAGGTTCCAGCACCCCGCCAATACCAACTCCGCCAGATAGATGTACATTGGCACCGATCTGGGCACAAGAGCCGACTGTGGCCCAGGTATCTACCATGCTGCCGCTACCAACATAAGCGCCTATATTTACATAGCTGGGCATTAGTACGCAGTCATTGCCAATATATGCGCCCCGGCGCACGGTGGCGGCTGGTACTATTCTGGCTTGGGTAGTGCTGATATCTCCGCCGCCTTGATCGGCCCAGCGTAGCGGTACTTTATCAAAGTAATTGGTGTGACCGCCAGGGATGACTTGGTTAGCAGAAATTCTAAAATATAGTAGTACGGCTTTTTTCAGCCATTGGTTGACTTGCCAGCCAGTTGCCATTGGCTGTGCTACCCGTAAGTCACCGCTTTCCAGCCCTGATAAACAGGTTTCGATAGCATCCTTCAGTTCTGCGGGGCAGCTGTTTGGGGAGAGCTGCAGGCGCTTTTCCCAGGCGGTTTCAATTATATTTTGTAATTCGTGCATTTAATTATCCCACTCTTTCAAGAGCGTAGTGATTGCTGTTCTGAGCTTAGCGACCTGCTGTTTACTTAATATTTGGTTATTCGCGTTTCTGAGCAGGAACGAATCTTCTACCCGATGGCCGAAAGTTGCTATTCGCGCATCATGTAATTTTACCTGTTGTTGGGCAAATATTGCAGCAAGTTGGGTAAGTAGACCAGGTTGATCCAGACAAGCGAGCTCCAAACGGGTCAGTGCTTGCTCTGGTAGTTGCTCGAAGCGCAGCTCTGGCTGATCGTCAAAATAGCGGAATTTGCTTGGTTGGCGCTGTTTGCTACTGCCTTCCCAGTCACGCTTTGCTAATGCGTTTTGCATATTTAACTGTAATCTGTGGACATCTGGATCAGCTAGGGGCTCATGTTGCTGATTGTTGATTTGCAGCAGATCGAAGGCTAGACCAGAGTCGGTAGTTATAAGTCTGGCACTGAGGATATTCAAACGCATTTGATCCAGCAGCTGGGTAATGCAGGCAAATAAGCCCTGAAAGTCTTTGCTATAAATCATTACTTCGGTATAGCCTTGGGTGGCGATGGAGCGTACGGCTATTATGGCTTCGCTTGGGTCTGCTGCCTGGATAATCTGCTTAGTGGCCCAGCTTAACTGCTCCAGACTGAGTTTGAATAGTTGTTGATCAGGCAAGGAATCCCAGAATTGTTGAGCTTGGCTTAAGTTGTTTTCATCAAACTCACAGATACGACTTAATTGCTCAAGGTAGTCTTCTCGCAGAACTACTTTTTGTTTATTACTCAGGCGCTCAGCGGTAGCCAGATAAAGCTGCCAGAGCAAGCTGTCCTTCCAGTTACTCCAGAGTTTCGGGTCGGTGGCGGCAATATCTGCCATGGTTAATAAATACAAAGCATCCAGGCGTTCCCGACTATTAACTTGGGCAGCGAATTGTTGGATAACCAAGGCATCGTTAAGATCCCGCTTTTGGGCGGTGATACTCATTAGCAAGTGATTTTCAACCAGCCACACAACCAGCTCGCTTTGTTTATTACCAAGTGCGGCAGATTGGCAAAACTGTTGGGCGTCAATCGCTCCCAGCTCCGAGTGGTTGCCGCCGCGACCTTTGGCAATATCATGGAAAAATGCGGCCAGATAAAGAATTGCAGGCTCAGGTACGCGTTGGAATACCGCCTGTCCGTGGGGAAATGAGGAGCGGTATTTGCCATAGGCAAAGCGGCGCAGGTTGCGAATAACAAAGAGGGTGTGTTGGTCGACTGTATAAATATGAAAAAGATCGTACTGCATTCGCCCAACGATTTTTCCGAAGGCGGGAATAAACTGCGCTAGCACACCGTAGCGATGCATGCGGGTTAGCTGTGTATAGATGCCTGTATCCTGCTCCAATAGCTGCATGAAGATTCGGTAAGTCTCCGGTTGGCTGCGAAATTCGGCATCAATTAAATACAAATGATTGAGAATTAGCCGGATAGTTGTAGCTCTGATGCCTTTGATTTCCGGATTTTGTTGCAAGCATAAGAATATTTCCAGCAAGGCAATTGGATTTTGAGAAAATACTTGAGGGTGAGATACCTCTAGATAACCCTGACGGCTTTGGAATTGTGTGTTGATAGCTATTATTTTCTGGTTTTTATCGGCCAGTAATAATTGTTCTCCAAACAACTGCAGCAGGCGCTCGTTCATTCTCTCGACGCGCAAGGCATTGCGGTAGTAGCTTTGCATTAGTTGTTCAACGGCAAGATCTTCGCCTTGGTCAAGATAGCCTAATTGCTGCGCTAGACTGCTCTGATAGTCAAACAGCAGACGGTCTTCAGCGCGTTTTGCAAGCAGGTGCAAACCGTAGCGCAATCGCCAGAAAAAATTCCTGCTTTCGAGTAACCGCTCAAACTCATCAGCCTGTAAGAAATTATGCTCTAGCAGGCCATCCAGAGTCAGGGTGTCAAAATGTCGCTGGGTAATCCATTTGATCATTTGGATATCGCGTATTCCACCTGGGCCTTCTTTAATATTAGGTTCCAGGTTGAAGGCGGTATCGTTGTAATTCTCGTGCCGGGAATATTGTTCGCTCATTTTGGCGGTAAAGAATTTATCGGCAGGCCACATTTGCGCGGGTTGCAGAGCGAGTTTGAGTTGCTGGAATTGCTCTGTGTTACCGTTAAGGATTCGCGCTTCCATCAGGCTGGTAACAAATTGTACATCCACGCTGGCATCTTCAAGACACTGTATCAGGGTGCGGGCGCTATGCCCGGGGCGCAGGCCAATATCCCAAAGAGCTTGGATGAATTTCTCAAGCTGCGCTACTGGTAAAACTTGTGTGTTTTCAGGCAGCAGAATTAACAAGTCAATATCAGAGTAGGGGTGTAAATGCCCCCTCCCAAAGCCACCCGTGGCTATTAGTGTGAGCTGGCCATCCTGACTATGTTGCTGCCATTGTTGTAAAACTATCTGTTCAACTGCCCAAGCTTGTGTTGTGACCAGAGTATGGGTGTCTGTACCCGACCAGAACTGGTATTCAAGTTGTTGTTGCAACGCCTGAAGGAGTTGCTGCTGCTCGCTGACCTCGGTAACCACCATACTCTGTAGTTGCTGGAGCATGCTAGCATCCAGGCAAGTGTCTGCGCCTGAAGGTAGTGGGAGTGCTTCCAGGCTTGCCTCAGGGATGCTCATGGTAGTTGGCTTTAGCCGCGATTAGAGCGGCTCACCCGGTAGTCGGGTTAGGACTTCAAAGCCATCATCGGTAACCGCAATAGTGTGTTCCCACTGAGCTGAAAGTGAGCGGTCGCGGGTTTTAACTGTCCATTCGTCTTTCATCAGGCGGGTTTCTTTACGCCCGGCATTGATCATCGGCTCGATGGTAAATACCATGCCTTTCTTTAGCACTACATCATTGTGCGGGGAGTCATAGTGCAACACCTGTGGTTCTTCATGAAATACCTGGCCAATGCCATGACCACAATATTCGCGTACTACCGAAAACCCGTGGCCTTGAGCGTATTCTTGTATAGCCTTGCCAATGGCGCGCAAATTTACTCCAGGTTTGATCATCTCAATCCCGACAATCATAGATTCATGGGCTACCTTGCAGAGCCTGACTGCGCGAATAGGGGCTTCTCCAACAATAAACATTTTAGAAGAGTCGCCATGCCAACTATCTTTGATTACGGTGATGTCAATATTTACAATATCACCATTTTTTAATTTTTTAGCCCCCGGTATCCCGTGACAAACCACATCATTTATTGAAGTGCAGATGGATTTAGGAAAGCCCCGATAATTGAGCGGGGCAGGGATCGCTTGCTGGGTTTCGGTGATAAACTGGTGACAGATTTGGTCTAACTCATCAGTGCTTATTCCAGCAACTACATGGGTTTTTATCATCTGCAGAGCTTCTGCAGTTAATTGGCCAGCAATCCGCATTTTGTCTATTTCAGCTTTTGATTTTAGTACTATAGCCATTAATTTCTCATGCCATGCCACTTGGGATAGGACAATACAGGTTAAGCCTGCGATAATATCCTCATAATTTTAGCAAATTTTCATTCCCGTTATATTGATAAGAGCGTAAAGATGCAAAACTTGGTTAAAAAACTACTTCCATTTACCCTGATTATAATAGCCTCGCTATTGGCTTTTGTGGTTTTTCCCAAGTTAAAGACTCCACCCGAAAAGCATGTGTTAGAGAAAAAAGCTTTACTGGTAGAGGCGCAAACGGTAGAGCGCAGATCCCAACGGTTTGTGATTGAATCCCAAGGTGTAGTCAGGCCGCGAACGCAAACCACGCTAGCGGCGGAAGTCTCGGGGAAGATAATCAAAGTTTCGGCAAAGTTTATTGCTGGCGAGGTTTTAGATAAAGACGAAGTATTACTGGAAATTGATCCAAGCGATTACCGGGTGGGTGTAAAGCTGGCAGAAGCTACGCTGGCTTCGCGCCGGGCACAGTTCTCATCTGAAAAGGCTCGTTCTGAGCAGGCCTTAAAAGATTGGCGGCGTTTGCACGGTGGTAGTGAGAAGCCTAATGAGTTAGTGCTTCGTTTGCCCCAGTTAGCAGAAGCTAGAGCAAATGTTAGCGCTGCCGAAGCGGATTTGGAGCGCGCTAGTAGAAACTTGGCCCGTACCAGAATTCGTATGCCGTACGCTGGAATGGTCCGCGAGAAGAGGGTGGATGTTGGTCAATATGTGACTCCAGGGACACCATTAGGGATGGTTTTCGCTGTGGATATGGTTGAAATAAGATTGCCGGTAACCAGTCAGGAGCTTGGTTATATAGAGTTGCCAGATTTTAGTTCGTCAACAGATCTACCACAAGTTAGCCTGAGCAGTAATACCAGAGGCGAGAACAAAAGTTGGCAGGCAAGTCTGGTTCGTAGCGAGGGGGTTGTAGATGAGAAGTCCCGACAAACTTATCTGGTGGCGCAAATTTCTGACCCGTATGCTGTGCTAGGTATAAGTCAGCAACCACCGTTGGCAATAGGAATGTTCCTAAGTGCCCAGATTGAAGGTAAGTTGGTGAAAGATCTATTTGTTATCCCTCGGCACTCTTTGACTGATGATAATCAGGTGATGGTGGTATCGATTGATAACAAGCTTGAGTTTCGACAAATAGAAATACTTCGATCGACTCCGTTGGATGTTTTTATAAAATCTGGCTTGAATGATGGTGATCGGGTTATTTCCACAGCAATTACGGCGCCAGTTGAGGGTATGCCGGTGCGGGTCCGGGGGGATGATAAGCTTGATCTTGAAGATGTAATCAGCGAAATTTCCGAGGATAAAGATAGTCGAGATCCATACGATTTGCTGGAACTTGTGGAAGATGATGCCAAGGCGCAGTCCTTATCTCCTGAAAACGGAGATGGCTGATGCAGGAGCGTAATTGGTACCAGAATATTATTGTCTGGTTTGCTCACAATTCGGTTGCCGCAAACTTGTTGATGGTATGTTTGTTATCTGGCGGTGTCTGGTCGGCTTTTGAGATCAAGAAGGAAATGTTCCCCAGTCTTGATATCAACATTATCAGCATTACTGTTCCTTATCTGGGGGCTGCGCCATCAGAGGTGGAAGAAGGTGTAAGCATAAAAATTGAAGAAGCAATTGAGGATATTGAGGGTATAGAAGAGATTATTTCTTTTGCTCGTGAGGGCATGGGTTCAGTTAGAGTTGAAGTATCTTCGGGATATGACACCCTTGAGGTGTTGGATAAGATCAAGTTGCGAGTTGACAGTATTTCAACCTTTCCTGAGGAAACCGAAAAGCCTGTTATTTCCAAGGCTGAGCAATCCCATGAGATACTTTGGATTTCAGTTACCGGCAAAATAGGTGAGCGTAGTTTAAAAGAGTTTGCAAAGACCATTCGTGACCAAATTGTTAGCCAAACTATGGCAACTAAAGTGCAGGTGGTTGGCGCTCGTAATTACGAAATTAGCATATATGTTACTGAAGAAACCCTAAAGGAATATGGCCTGACTCTGGCAGGCGTAGCTCAGGCCGTTCGCCTTGGTTCGTTGGACTTACCCGGTGGTTCGATTAAAACCGATGGCGGCGACATTTTGGTGCGTACCAAAGGGCAAGCATATACAGGGCTGGATTTTGAAAAAATCATTGTGCGTACAAATGCTGATGGCTCACGGCTTAGGGTTAGTGACATCGCAGAGGTTAATGATGGCTTTGTAGAGCGCGACCACTACTCCAGGTATAACGGACAAACGGCGATTTCGATTCGGGTGATGGCAGTAGGTAATCAGAGTGAGTTGGAGCTTTCTGAGCAGGTGCGGGGGTATATTGACAGCATCCAGGACACCTTGCCAGAAGGTGTTGGGGTTGCTTATTGGGCTGATATCTCTTACTACCTTAAGGGTCGCATGGATATGATGAACAAGAATTTATTGTTCGGAGGGCTATTGGTATTTGGCGTGCTGGCTCTATTTTTGCGCTTAAAACTGGCTTTTTGGGTAATGGTTGGTTTACCAGTGGCTTTTCTTGGTGCGCTGTGGATGATGCAAGTTCCAGGGGTCAGCATAAATATGCTCAGCCTGTTCGGGTTTATTCTGGTGCTAGGGATAGTGGTTGACGATGCAATTGTAATTGGTGAGAGTGTCTACACTACCATTCGTGAAAAAGGTCATTCTGAGGAGGCTGTAGTTGAAGGGGTAATGAAGGTTGCAGTTCCGGCAACTTTTGGAGTGCTTACAACCATTGCGGCTTTTTTGCCGGTTTTGATGGTTAGTGGAGTTTCTGGGCAGTTTTTTGCGGCCATAGACTGGGTTGTAATTCTATGCTTGATGTTTTCAATCGTAGAGTCAAAGCTTATTCTGCCGGCGCATCTGGTGCATATGAAAATTAAAAAACCAAACATGAGCAACCATCTGGTCAGGTTTCAGCGGTTTTTTGCCGAAGGCTTACATGACTTTGCAGACAATACTTATGCCCCTACACTGGAGCGAGCACTGAAACGCCCTTATCTTACCTTAGCTTCTTTTCTGGCCATCTTAATTTTGTCAATCGGCTTAATTACTGGGGGTTTTCTCAGGGTTGTGTTTATCCCGGATTTTACCGGTGACTTTATCATGGTAGATATGGAAATGACTGAGGGTACCTCTGCCAGCGAAACCCAGCGGGCATTAGAAACGGTAACCAGAGCGATCAGTACAGTCGACGCTCAAATGAGTGCGGAATTTGAACGCGATAGTGGCGCAGTATTAGATTCGGTGTTTTCCTGGTCGGGGCGCGATACCAGCGGTGATGTAATCGTTGAGCTGGTTAAGACGGATGAATACGATATTGTTGCCTCTGAGGTGATCCGGCGCTGGCGTAAAGAAGTTGGTGATGTGCCGGGGATCAGAGAGTTGAGTTACTCTATACCCGGAGGTCCTGGTAGCGGCAGTGGTCCTGCGGTTGCCTTCCGCTTAATTAGTAATAATAAGGTGCAAATGCAAGCGGCGGCTTACGAGTTGGAACAAAAAATTCGCGAATATGATGGTATTAATGATGTGCGTAACTCTTTTGAGGGAGGTGCGCGTGAAATAAAATTACATATTCGACCCGAAGCTCAGGCTCTGGGGCTTAGCCTCACCGATCTTGCCCGCCAGGTGCGACAGGGGTTTTATGGGGAAGAGGTGCAGCGCATTCAGCGGGGCCAAGATGAAGTCAAAGTTATGGTGCGCTACCCCGAAGAAAAACGAGATTCAGTAGGTTATCTGGAAGCTATGCGGATTCGCACTCCATCCGGGGATGAAATCCCTTTTAGTACAGTGGCTGATATTGAAATGGCTTCTGCCCCCACGGTTATTCGGCGCTTTAACAGTGAACGCTCAATTACTGTCAGTGCGGAGGTAGATAAAGATATCGCTGAGCCAGGAAAAATTGCTGATGATATTCGTGAAAACTTTATGCCTGGCTTGCTCGCCAATTATCCTGATGTCCGATATCGCCTGGATGGGGCTACTGCGGCCCAGGAGGAAATCATTAGTGACTTGATAAATGGTGGCTTGTTGGCGATGTTCTTAATCTATGCGTTGATGGCAATTCCGCTGCGTTCGTATTTACAACCGTTATTGATAATGGCAGTAATCCCGTTTGGGGTTATTGGCGCGCTATTTGGGCACTGGGTATTGGATATTGATATAAGTATGCTCTCAATATTGGGTATTATTGCCCTAGGTGGTGTAGTGGTTAACGACAGTTTGATTCTTGTGGATTTTGTTAACCGCGGGAGACTGGAGGGATTGACTGCTCTTAATGCTGCAAAAAAAGCCGGGAGAACCAGGTTTAGGGCAATTTTATTGACTTCATTAACCACATCACTTGGTTTGGCACCATTGATTTTATTTGAGAAAAGTGTACAGGCACAAGGGATAATTCCAATGGCTACTTCCTTGGCTTTCGGTATTGTTTTTGCTACTGTTATAACCTTATTTTTGATTCCGGTTTTATATTTGATTCAGGAGGATTTTCTTGACTTTGTCAGGCGTATGTTTAAGCGTGGCGACCCGGCTAGTTCGGTAATGTCGTAGTGGATTTAAATGCAAACTGTTAAAGAGTTACTACGCCAAGCCCAGCAAAAATTGGCTGCTAATAACGTGGCTGCCCTTGAGTCTGAGCTACTGTTGGCGTATGCACTGCAAGTAGAGCGCACATTTTTGTATGCTAACCCCGAATCAAGTCCGAACCGGACGCAAGTGGATATCTTCAGTCGCTTATTACAACGACGACTTGAAGGGGAGCCAGTTGCATACTTGCTCGGCCAGCAGGAGTTTTGGTCGCTGGCATTAAAAGTGACCCCTGATACCCTGATTCCCCGACCTGAAACTGAGTTGTTGGTTGAAACTACTTTGGAGCTATTGAGCGCGAACCCATGCAGAGTTGCTGACCTTGGTACTGGCAGTGGAGCTATCGCACTGGCACTGGCATCGGTAAGGCCAAACTGGGAGCTACTTGCAACTGACATCAGCCAGCCAGCCTTACAGGTAGCTGAGGAAAACCGTGAACAACACCAGTTGAAAAATGTTTCATTTAAGCACGGCTCGTGGCTGGAGGCACTGGATGGCGTACTTGATGCAATCATCTCTAATCCGCCATACCTGGCTGCCAGCGATCAGCACTTGCAGGCAGGGGATTGCCGCTTTGAACCAGAGCTTGCATTAACTCCCGGGGTTGATAGTTTGGTATCATTCAGAATAATATCTGCGTCTGCAAGCAAGCACTTGAAAGCAAGTGGCTGGTTGTTGTTCGAACATGGATTAGATCAGGCAGATCAGTTGCAGAGCATACTAAAGGCAGCTGGTTTTGTTAATATTCAGACCCGCAAAGACCTCGCTGGTCATGACCGGGTAACAGTTGGCCAAAACCCTTAAATCAAGGCTTGTATATGTCTAAAATGGAACGCCTCTACCACCTTCGCGATATCCTTTCGCAAGCTCGTGCGCCAATCCCTGTGCAACGCTTAATGGAAGATGTGGGCTGTTCGCAGGCCACGCTATATCGGTTGATTAATGAATTGCGTGATTCACTCCAGGCGCCAATAGAAAATAACGAGCATGGCTACTATTACGATCGTAAGCTTGCCGGTAATTTTGAGCTTCCTGGTATCTGGATTAGCCCGGAGGAATTACAGGCGCTATTAACCGCCAGACAAGTGTTAGGAAATGTGCAACCCGGATTGTTAGAGCAAGAGCTTGATAATATTCAGTCCAGAATTTCCAGCTTGCTACAGACCAAAGGCCTGGAGCAAAAAGGCCAGGCGAGCCGTATCAATATGCAAAGTGCAGCGGGCAGGGCAGTCCCGGAGCGTATGTTTCAGATCGTTCTTGGTGGCTTGATGGCTCGCAAAAAACTCCAAATTGAATATCACTCTCGCAGCAACGATGAAGTCTCGAAGCGCAGCATTTCCCCCCAACGACTCACTAACTATCGAAATAGCTGGTATCTAGACGCATGGTGCCATGAGCGCGGGGGTTTGCGCAGTTTTTCTTTGGAGCGCATTTGTCAGCAAAAGGTTCTGGATGACGCAGCTAAAGATATAACTGAGGCAGAGGTGCAGACGCATTACGACCAGTCATACGGGATTTTTTCCGGGCCAGCAAAATATACCGCCGAGCTTCTATTTACCGCCAGGCGTGCCCGCTGGGTCGCCGATGAGCAATGGCACCCGCAGCAACAAGGCAGCATACATGAGGACGGTAGCTATTTATTAAAAATACCCTTCAGCCATAGTGGTGAGTTGATTATGGATATCCTCAAATATGGCGCAGAGGTTGAAGTGCTGGCACCAGACTTCCTGCGCGATCAAGTCGTAGAGTCGTTACACTTGGCAACTGAAAAATATACTTAGGGAACCCCAATTAACCGCTAAGTCTGATTCTCAGGTTTTGAGAAGGTGTTGTGGTTTTATAGCTCTCAATCAAGGAGAGTTATATGAAAACACTATTTATAAACCATCAGAACCGGTATCGAAAAACTCGTGAATCCAGGCAGGCCCGGCAACAGCTCGCGGCTGGAAGTCGAGAAGTTCTGGCGGTCTTGGGAAATACACTAGGCTTAGGCGTTATTTTGGTGCTGATTTATTTGGTTGCTACCGGAACTGTAGATTTAGTTCAGAAAGTTTCCGGGCTGTGAATTGTAGCTGTTCAGTTGGCCAGGCAACTTATGAGTCATCAGGCTTTAAGCCCTTCCAGCATGGTTGTCATAACCGCTGTGGTGAGGTTGTGGATCTCTGCCGGCAGGGAAACCACGGCCTCAACATGCTCACCAGCGAATAACATGGATAACCCATGTATACCCGCCCAAGCGGTTAGTGCCATAAGTTCTCCGTCTTCAGCCTTGAAAGCGCCCTGATTCTGGCCTTCTTCAATAATCCTTTTTAGGCTATCAAAGGCAATGTCTCCAGACTCCCTAAGGTTTGGGTAAGTATCATCACAGGGCAGTACATTACCGAACATCAATTGAACACACTGAGGATTATTCATAACAAGTTTCATGTAGCAATGCCCGGCCTCTAGTAATTGTTGAGCAGCATTACCCGGGTGCAAGTCTGCAGCTTTAGATATTTCTGCGGCGAGTTCATCAAAGCCAATTGCAGCGATACCGGCAAGCAGGCTCTCTTTGTCTTTAAAGTGCCGATAGGGTGCTGTATGGCTGACCCCGACTTTCTTTGCTACCTGTCGTAGGCTGAGGGCAGCAATGCTATTTTCTTCCAGCAGTTGGCGTGCAGCAGCCAATATTTCCTGACGCAGGTCACCATGGTGATAGGGCTTTGAGTTATTTTTTTTGCTATTGTGGATCTGGTGTTCATAAGCTCATCATAACACAGGTGCTTTAATGTTGACATTGGACACATTGATGTATACAGTGGCAACATATGTGAATGAACCAGAGGCTGCTTTCAGCAGTGAACTAAAATGAGCTTCAAAAATAAAAGCAACTACAGAGACTTCCAGATAGCAGTATTAGCAATGTTGTTGTTAGTCGCTGTACCTACGCAACAATTATGGGCTGATTTATCACCTGCAATAGCGGTTACAGTCACTCAGGTGAAATATGAGCAGCGTAATCAACTAATCAAAAATAGCGGCCGCATAAGTCAAAAAAATGAAATGCGCCTAGCCTTTAAAATCGACGGCTTGATAGAAGGAATTAAAGCAGAAGAGGGTGATAAAGTTGTCTCCGGTCAGGTTCTAGCGACCCTGGATCTCGAAGAAATTGAGGCCCGAAGAAAACGCGCCGCTTCCAATTATAAAAGTGCTGCTGCTGATCTGGAAAGGTTCGTCAAGCTCTATGAAGAAAAGCTGGTTTCTTTGCAAGTAAAGCAGAATGCCCAAGCAGCCAGAGATAGCGCTGCCGCCGAACTGCAAATTATGAATTTCAACAAGAAGTTGTCAGTTATCCGGGCGCCAGTTGATGGGCGTATTCTGAAGCGCTATATTGAATCCAATGAATTGATCCAGTCTGGCCAGCCTGCATTTTTGCTGGCATCCTCTCGGCAAGGCTCGGTGGTGCGGGTCGGTTTGATTGATCAGGATATAGTTAAAGTAACTATCGGTGATCCAGTTGATGTTTTTATGGATGCTTATCCAGGTCTGGTGTTTACCGGTGCAATATCTGAAGTTGCAATGAGTACCGACTCCAGCGCTGGTACATTTGAAGTTGAAGTGCTGGTGGATGACCAGGGGTATTGGCTGCGTTCTGGTTTGATTGCCAGGGTAGAAATTACGCCACTATCGAGTGATTCACGGTTTTATATCCCCATTGACTCGGTTTTTAAAGCTGAAAATGGCTCGGCAACAGTTTTTGTGCTCGACGAAATCAACAATGTTGCCAATGAAGTTAGCATAGAAATTGTTGCGTTTTTGCGTGATGAAATCGCTGTGCGTGGTGACCTAAAAGTATCCGATTTGATCATCAAACTTGGGGCCCCATACCTCAGGGATGGTAGCCCGGTATCTGTAATCGACCGTAGCTAGTATTGCTGCCCCCAATATTTACCACCTGCCACAGAATATACTTATGAAGTTACCAGTTGCTGCAATTACCAACCACCAGTTCACGCTGATAGTTGTCGCTCTTTTAACCCTGTTGGGGGTGCTGTCATTTCAGACTATGCCGCGCTCTGAGGACCCGCAGTTTGATTTTCCAATGGTGTTGGTCACGGTATCCTATCCTGGAACCAGCCCGCTTGATATGGAACGGTTAGTAACTGACCCAATTGAAGATGAGATCAATGAGCTGGAAGATATCCGGCACATAAAAACCCGAATTATGGATGGTGTCACACTAGTTGAAATCGAGTTTGATTTTAGCGTCGATCCGGATGAGAAATATGATGACGTAATCCAGGCTATAGCAAAAATTCGCCCAGACTTGCCATCTCAAATCGCGCAGATAGACATACAGCAAGCATCCCCGACTGATGTTAATGTGCTACAGGTTGCATTATTGTCAGATACTAGCAGTTACCGCGAGATGCGTTATCAGGCGGAGCGGCTGGGAAAAATATTTACCCGGGTTGCAGGGGTCAAACGCTCCTCTGCAGTAGCATTCCCTGAGCAGCAAGTACAAGTAACGGCTGATATGGTAGCCATGCGCGAACTGGGATTGCCTTTAGCGGCTCTCAGTAGCAGTTTAGTCGGGGTGGCTAGCAATATGCCCGGGGGCTTCATAGATGCTGGTAGCAAACGCTTCTCAGTCAAAACCTCTGGTGACTATCAAAGCCTGGATGAAATCAAACGAACGGCTTTACGCCTGGCAAATGCAACGATAATTTATGTAGATAATATTGCCGATGTTGAGCTGGTAGACGCCGAACCCACCTACCTGGGGCGATTTAATGGCAAGCGAGCTGTTTTTGTTGTGGTAGAGCAGCGGGAAAACACCAATATTTTTAATGTACTGGCTGAGCTTAAAAAGCAACTTGAATTATTTAGCAATGACTTACCAGACGCAATTACCACGGCTATTATTTTTGATCAATCATTGAGTGTAGAGAAGCAAGTTAACGGCTTTTTTATGAACCTTCTGCAGGGCTTGATATTGGTAGGGCTCATTATATTAATTTCTCTGGGAATAAGGTCAGCAAGTATTGTTCTGCTGGCAATACCGATATCCATGTTGATCGGTATTGCTGGGTTGGATTTATTCGGCTTTGGGTTGCAGCAAATGTCAATCGTTGGCTTGGTTATAGCCCTAGGCTTGCTGGTTGATAACGCGATAGTTGTAACCGAATCTATTGGCCAGAAAATAAGACTTGGTTTGCACCCAATAAAAGCTGCGGCCAGCGGCACAGGGCAGGTGGGGTGGGCTATAGCCAGTGGTACGCTAACCACGATATTGGCATTTGTTCCAATGTTGATGATGCAAAGTGATGTGGGTAGTTTTATGCGTTCTTTGCCGGTCACGGTGGTATTAGTGTTGGCGGCATCTTTTTTTATTGCAGTAACACTTGTCCCGTTAATGGCTAGCCGGATGTTTAAGCAGCGCAAGGCTGGCGCGCCTGGCAGTGGCCGTAATATTATACAAAAACAACTTGAGATACTTTCCAGTCAGCGCTATAGAGCAGCGCTGGGGTCTACCCTGAAACATCCACTGTGGGTGCTGATAATTTCTTCGGTATTATTCTCGGGTAGTATGGCGTTATTTCCCAAAGTTGGAGTGAGTCTGTTTCCCATGGCAGAAAAACCCCAGCTGTTACTGAATATAGAACTACCAGAGAGCAGTAGTTTTTACGCGACTCAGGAATTAACTACCTCAATTGACGAGCAGGTTCGCAGCTATCCACAAGTCAAAGCTGTGGCGGCTAATATTGGTAGAGAAAACCCTAGTATTTACTATAACGAGTTTCCAAGCGGTGAGGCTGCCAATAAAGCCCAATTATTTATCATCCTGAACGAGCTGAATCGTTCAGAGTTGCAGCAGTTGGTTAATAACTTGCGGCGCGACTTTTCAAAAATACCCGGGGCTAAAGTAAATGTAAAAGAATTTCAGCAAGGCCCGCCAATCGAAGCGCCCATTGCGATTCGTGTTCTGGGTGATGATCTCAAGGCACTGCAGCAGGCAGCTGCTGATATAGAGCAAATAATATTAACTACAACGGGCACGGTTAATGTTGATAACCCGATGAGTCGTCCTAAACTGGATATGGAGATCAATATTCAGCATGACAAGGCGGCATTGTTAAATGTCTCTATTAGCAGTATTGATGAGGTTATCAGAACTAGTTTAGTGGGTAGTAGTGTCGGCAGTTATCGGGACGAAAACGGGGATGATTACGATATTGTAATTCGACTTAATAGCGCGGCTACACCGAATATAGACAATTTACATGAATTACTGGTGATGGCCGATGATGGTTCTTTCGTACCGCTGAAGCAATTGCTCAACACTACATTACAAACGGTCCCATCTCAGTTGCAACACTATTTCCTTGAGCGCAGTGCCACAGTAACTGCGGACACACGCGCTGGGTATTTAACTTCCGATGTCACCAGAAAAGTTACAGAACGACTGGAGAAGCTGCAACTTCCATCGGGAATAAGGTATGCAGTAGCGGGCGAACAAGGGTCCAGGAATTCATCTTTTACCGGACTTCTCAAAGCGCTGTTAATCTCTTTGTTAGGGATTTTTGCAGTATTGGTGCTACAGTTTCGCTCATTCTCCCAGCCTGTAATCGTCTTTGCCTCTATACCTTTTGCGTTTTCCGGTGCGGTTCTGGCATTACTGGCATTTGGGTTTTCATTCTCGGTTATGGCTTTTATAGGTTTAGCAAGCCTGATGGGTATAGTTGTGAATAACTCTATTATCCTGGTCGATACTGCTAACCAGTTGGTCCGAAAAGGAGAGAGCGTATATGATGCCATTATTAACGCCGCTCAGTCGCGTTTAACCCCGATTATTTTGACAACTCTAACGACCATTGGCGGATTGTTGCCACTAACGATGAGTAATAGTAATTTATGGACACCCTTAGGGCTGGTAATTATTGGTGGGATGTTGGTTTCAACGGTGGTGACTCTGTTTATAGTACCGGCGTTGTACTTGTTGATAACAGCTCGTAGCAAAGCCACTTTGAACTAACTTGACGGATTTATATTTGTGCCAAGGCTAGGCGGTGCTCTTGGCCACGATTATTCCGTTGGTGATGTTGCTAGTAGGTGTTGGTCTTTAGGGTTTTTTTTAAACATGGTTTTCACAAATGAACAGGCAGGGATTATTTTTAGGTTTTGCTGTCTGGCATGCTCGACCATGACCTTATATAGCTGTTGAGCGAGGCCTTCGCCTCTATGCTTGTTGTTAACTCGGGTGTAGTCAATGTTGATGGTGTTGGCCGATGTTTTTGCAAAAGTCATTTCGGCGTAGTCACCGATGTAAAAGCGACCGCCTGATTCATTTTCATAAAACTTTATTTTTTGATCTGAATGCACTGCCTACCCTCGGTGTTTGCCACCATCCCAACCGCCCTGGCTGAGAACTCGTTGACC
>JAJRYF010000105.1 GCA_024275935.1 Gammaproteobacteria bacterium
ACCTCTCGTTTGCAGTACAAGAAGGTGAGATTTTTGGCTTTCTTGGTCCCAATGGTGCCGGTAAAACGACTATTGTTAATATTATCACCGGCCTCTTAGATAGTGACTCTGGGGGCGTAACTTTGTTCTCAGAACATCAACCCGGTAGTACCTATGCACGCGCAAACATCGGTCTGGCGAGCCAATCTTTGGCTTTGTATGAAGAATTAACTGCCACCGAGAATTTACATTTTTTCGGCAAGATGCAAAATTTATCGGGGGCAGAGCTAGATAAGGCCACCAATAGAGTATTGGAGGTTGTTGGGCTTACAGAAAAATCCAATCAAAGAGTAAAAACATATTCTGGCGGGATGCAACGACGGCTGAATCTTGCCGTCGCCATTTTACCCAACCCCCAACTGCTAATTCTGGATGAACCCACTGTAGGCGTCGACCCGCAATCACGCAATGCAATAATGGAAACTATTCAGCAGTTGCGTGATCAGGGCCACACTATCATCTACACCACACACTATATGGAAGAAGTTGAGAAGCTATGCGACCGAGTAGCCATTATCGATCACGGCAAGCTGGTTGCCCTGGACAGCGTCCCAGAATTACTGCATAAATATGGCAGCGAGCACCAAATCAGTTACCGTAAAGATCAACAGGAATACAGTTTGACCAGCACAGACCCGCTAGCAAGTATCCGTGAATTGCTAGATACCGAGCAGCAAGAAAGAATCAACAACCTGAGAATTAAGTCGCCAACACTGGAACAAGTGTTTCTTAACTTGACCGGTCACCAGCTGAGAGATTAGACCATGCTTAATAAACTACTAGCTATTACCGGCAAAGACCTGAAGCTACTGAAACGCGATAAAGGCGGTTTCTTCTTCACTTTTATGTTTCCGATTATCATGGCGGTTTTCTTTGGCTCAATGATGGCAGGTGGCGGCGGGATGAAGGGCATCTCATTGCTAGTTGTAGATCACGATCAATCCACCCCTTCTATCCAGTTTGTGGATAAGCTGGCCGCCGCTGATGAACTAAGGGTGACTAAAGTTGATGAAGCCACTGCCAGAGAGCAGGTCAGAAAAGGTAAATCTGCCGCTTTCCTTATTCTCCCAAAAGACTTTGGGGTCGCCAAAAGCAACTTGTTTTCTGGCGAAACTGCTACCGTTCAACTTGGTGTTGACCCTAAACGCAAAGCAATAAAGGGCTTATTGGCGGGGGTCTTAATGAGCTATGCGGCAGCCGATATGCAAGACCTGTTCAGCGATACCAGTATGATGACCGGCCAGCTGGATAAATCTCTGGCAAATATCCGCCAGGCACGGGCGCGGGGCGAATTTGAAGACGACCAACAGGCAGAGCGCCTAGATGGCTTTCTCACTAATCTACAAGACATGTTTGCCACCGATAGCTTTAACCCTGGTGGCGGCGATACTAACGGCGAAAGTGCTGATACCGACGGCTTTAACGGCTTCCAGCCTCTGGTTATCGAAAACATTGACATAAACACCCAAAAAGATGGCCCGCCCAGCAGTTACGATGTGTCTTTTCCGCAAGGAATTATCTGGGGAATACTGGGTTGTCTTTCCGCTTTCAGCCTATCGCTGGTAGTGGAGCGTAATCAGGGCACAATATCCAGATTACTACTATCTTCGGCAAATCGGGGCACAATACTAGCGGGCAAAGCACTGGCCTGCTTTGTTACCATTATCTTTATTTCTGTCAGCCTGCTATTACTGGGGAAGTTGATATTTGGAATACAGATCCACCAACCCTTCTACATGGCTCTATCTTTAATCGCAATTGGCATAAGCTTTAGCGGTTTAATGATGCTGTTTTCGGTAGTCAGCACCTCCGAAAAATCGGCGGCCGGAATTACCTGGGCCGCACTGCTGCTAATGTCTATGACCGGTGGCGGGATGATCCCATTGGCTTTCCTGCCACCATGGATGAGTACCATCAGCCAGTTTAGCCCGGTAAAATGGTCAATTCTGGCACTGGAAGGCCCCATGTGGCGGCAATTCAGCCTGGTAGAACTACTGCCAGTATTGGCCGTGCTACTGGCTATCGGAGCAGCGGGTTTCTTTCTCGGCGTGCGTTTATTTAATGCGCAAAAAGCAGGTTAAAATTTCGCTGCTACCTGATTTGCGCCATTTTGGTGCAAGGTCAAACTGGCAACCTCGCCAGCTTCACGGTTGAAAGTAATTTGCGCATCCACTACTTTGTAGAAGAACTTATCAGCCGCATGCGCAAACACTGGCAGCCAGGACTGACCAGTTAATTTAACCATTAGCTGCCCTGCTTCAACTCGTACTTCAAAGTCGACCCCAGGGGCCAGCTTATAGCTGCCGGTATACTCTTTCAGTACTGCCTTAGTGGTCTTGATCTCTACAAACTCTGGAATAACTGGCCCATCTACCCGCTCCGCTGGCATCACCTGACCATTCTGGTGCAAAATAGCTCTGACAACTGTACCGCTAGTATCGCGCTCAAAGGCTAGCTTGGCATCTACTGCCAAGAGGGTAAACTGATCTTTACCACTAACAGCGAGGCGGAAAGGCGGCTGCCCAGTAAGCTGTCCAAAGAGCTGACCTTGTTGCTCAAAAATACTTATTACTAAAGCCTTGCTCATAGCAAAATAGCCATGATATTCACTAAACTTCTCACCGATCTCGGCTGCTTCTTCCGGTTGCGAGGCAGGCGGGTTGGAAAATAAACTAATTGCGAACTTGGTAATATCAAAATTACTATTGGAAAGGACTATCCAGCCTTCTTTTGTTGCTGGGCTAAAGCCAGCAAAACTACTAAAACCACCAGTCCCCCCGTTATGCCAGTAAAGCTGTCGCTCGCCCTCGCCTAGCTTCATCCAAACTCTGGTAACTGACAACTGACTGCCACTATTAGCAACAACCTTTAAGTCCGCCATGATATCGTGTACTAATGCAGTAGACTTCGCCGCTAACCAGGGTGCAAGCAAACGCGATAATTCTATGGCGCTCATGCGTAACTCACCGGCGCCAGCCAAGGAATCAAAATGCCAGTTTGGGACAACCTTTCCGGCCTGGTGCGCCGGAAGCAACTGTTCAGTATCATTAACAGTGACGGCATTCATTCCCAAGGGGGTTAATACATGCAGTTTCAACGCCTCGAAATAACTACTGTTGTTGGCAGCCCCCAGCAAATGACCCAATAAGCCAACACCGAAATTTGAATATGAAACCTCTTTGATAAGCTGCTGCTCAGGCCGGGCACTTGCAATTGCTTCAAGTAAATCTTCAATCCCATAATCAGCATATGGGTCAGCTGGATCCGACATCATTAAATTTGCTGGTAGGCGCGGCAGTCCGGAAGTGTGGGTTCCCAGTTCCAACAGAGTGATGCGACCCACAGCTGGATTTACAAACTTAACTTCCGGCAACAGCTCCGCCAAGCTGGTACTGTATTCAAGTCTGCCCTTGGCTACCATTTCGGCTAATAGTAAATTAGTAAAAACTTTGGTAATGGAACCAATTTCGAATTGGCTATCAGCTGCAGGTGGGCGCGGGTCTGCTACCGAAATTCGTCCGTAAGCTTGTTGCTCAAAAAAATCACCTTCAATGCGCACCACCATTAAACCCATCAGTTCGCCGGATTTAAGCCGCTCCTGGATCCACTGCTGCTTGTCAGCACTTAACTCCAGCGCCCCTGCCAAACCGGGGACGAATAAACTAATTAATATAAATCGGATAAAGTATTTCATGATGTGTTCCTTGGTACAGATGCTTAGGCTTAGCGCAAATCCCCACGCAGCTTCCTTACCTCTGCCTCTAAGCGTTCTGAGGTCAGTTCGCCAGCAGGAATTGGCTCGCCAATTATAACTTCTATTTTCTGCCAGAATTTGCGCGGGCCGCGCTTGAGGCCTTTATGTTTACGCGAGAACCAACTACCCCAGAGGTTGCCAATTGCAACGGGTACTACTGGAACCGGGTTTTCTTTAACCAGTTTTTCCACACCCTTTCTAAACTCGGTTATTTTTCCATCATAGGTGACCTGACCTTCCGGAAATATTCCCAGCACCTCACCCTCATCAAGAATTTCATGCATCCTCCGGTAAGCTTTGGCCAGCACTTCGGGGTTCTCTTTTTTACTGGCAATTGGGAAGGCTTTGGCGGCATTGAATATCCAGGTCAAACCTGGCAAATTATAAATCTTATAGTACATGGCATAGCGGATGGGTCTGGTAACTGCCCCGCCAAGCAATAACGGGTCAATAAAACTAACATGGTTAGAAGCAATAATAACCGGCCCTTCTGTTGGAACATTTTCCAGACCAACTACCTTGATTCGGTATATGCTACGCATCAACATCCAGACTATAAAGCGCATAAAGAATTCTGGCACCACCGTAAAGATGTACATCCCTACAAAGATATTCAGGATTGCGGTTACCAAAAATAATTGTGGAATACTAAGCCCAATATTGCCCAGCAACAGCATGGCCATAGCCGCTGAAACCACCATAAACAAAGCGTTAATTATATTGTTACCAGCGATTATCCTGGAGCGATTACTTGCCGGCGCTCGCTGTTGCACCAGAGCATAAAGCGGGACTGTGTAAAAGCCACCAAATATTCCGATCATTATCAAATCAAAGACTATTCGCCAACTATTTTCCATAGCGAAGAAACCCACTATATCTGCCAACTGTTGCGGGCTCTGAGGACTGGCAAAGTATAGGTCTATGCCAAACACGGTCAGCCCAATACTGCCTAATGGAACCAGACCTATTTCAATCTGATGACGAGAAATCTTCTCGCATAATAATGACCCAAGTGAAATTCCAACAATAAACATTGCCAGCAACAAGGACATTAAGTGTTTATCACCACCAAGCAAATTATATGTATAACTTGGAATCTGTACCAGGAAAGTAGCGCCGAAGAACCAAAACCAGGAAATACCAAGCACACTATTTAGAACTACTCGGTGCTGCTTTAGGTACTTCAGATTACGCCAGCTTTCTGAAAAAATATTCCAATTAATCTTTAAATCCGGTGCGGTTGCCTGGATTTGAGGAATTGACCGACTCGATAACCAGCCCGCAACTGCTACCAACAAGCATGCAGCCGCCACCCATACCGGCCAGTCAGACGGAATCCCAGCCAGTTGCGGCCCCAGAATTGTACCTGCCAGAATCGCAACAAAAGTACCTGCTTCGGTTAATGCATTGCCACCTACCAGCTCATCTTTGCGCAAAACTTGAGGCAATATCCCGTATTTTATCGGCCCAAATATTGTTGACTGAAAGCCCAACATAAATAACACTGACAGCAGCAAAGGGAAGGAATCAAGATAGAGCCCCAGCAAGGCAAACAGCAT
>JAJRYF010000106.1 GCA_024275935.1 Gammaproteobacteria bacterium
ACCTCTAGTTTCAGTAGGCAAAAACTGCCGCCTGAGGAGTCCAGGGAGGGCTAAACCTGAGAATGTAAGTAAAACCTGCAGGTAAAGCCTAAAACAATAGGTATTTTCGCCTAAATAGCGCTCGGTAGCAAAGGGAATTTTTCACCTGGATTCTTATATAGACAATTAACTGCTTAAACACAAAATGAATATTATTCTAGCCGTAACATAACATTATGACTATGATATTGCTTTATTACCCAAGCACATCAGAGTACAAACCACGCAGCGCGAGCAATGTTTCGCTTGAGGAACTGCTAGATTCTGCCGCACGGGTTGAAAAAGGGATTCCACTTACTCCGGAACTTGACCTGGCCATACACCACCGAACCGCTATTGGTGGTGCCCGCCCCAAAGCACTGATTGAGACAAATAACAAAAAATATGTCGCTAAATTTCCATCCAACACAGATCTATACAGTGTTGTGAAAGCAGAGTTTGTCGCCATGCGCCTAGCCGCATTAGTAGGGCTTGATGTCGCAGCAGTCAAACTGGAAACAGCGGCAAATAAGGATGTGTTACTAATCGAGCGATTTGATCGTGAAAAAGCCACTCCCGGCTGAACCCGCAAACCTATGGTCTCAGCCCTCACCCTGCTTGGCCTTAATGAGGTGATGGCGCGGTACGCAAGTTATGAAACTTTGGCTGAAATAATCCGCTACCGCTTTACCGAACCAAAGGATACTTTAAAAGAGCTATTCGCTAGACTAGTATTTAATATACTCTGCGGCAACACAGATGACCATGCGCGTAACCATGCCGCTTTTTGGGATGGCAAAGAGCTAAGCTTAACCCCCGCCTATGATATATGCCCACAAGGCCGCTCCGGCAACGAGGCCTCACAAGCGATGCTAATTTCAGGCAACAATAATCTCAGCCAATTAAAAAGCTGCCTAGCAAGCGCGCATAATTTCTTACTTTCCAAAACCGCTGCCAAATTAATTTTTGCACAACAAAAATCCATTATTGCAGAGAACTGGAATCTTGTCTGCGAGCAAGCCGAACTGAGTGAGGTTGATAGCAGGTTGCTTTGGGGCAGGCAATTTTTGAATGTTTTTTCTATTGTAGAAGAATAAAACTATAGTTTACTGTGATTCTTGAACACCAGATATTTAAGCCCTAAATAAGAGATAACCGCGTAGGGAATCACCCCTGTTGCTTGTGCAATCCAGGGATTAACACCAAACTTGGAAATAGATGTCAGCACGATGACAATATTACACACCCAGGCAATTATGATAACAATTGCGAATTTAACGAATGCGGGCAATAGCCGCCCCTGATAGCGGAAAGTCCATTTGGAATTTAATTTGAAATTCAACAATAAACCACAGCTATAGCCGAAAATATTGGCCACCACATCTCCGGCACCAAACCACTTGGCCAAATAAATCATCAACAGACCAAACATAGTATTGGGCACCCAGCGGCAACCAGGTCATGAACTTTTCCAGAGGTCGTAACGCCCTGAGAAACCCCGGAAAGAAAATCCGGTAGCGCAAATGTGGGTTAGTCAGTTCGGCTGCATTCAATTTGCTCAAAAACTCTTGGCCGCTGAGTAATATTGCGTTTTCATCAAAGCGGCAGGCGTTAACTGCGCGAACAGTCAGAAAATTCTTAGGGTTATGTTCAAAACTTACGAACAAACCACCTGGTTTAAGTACTCGCCGCAGTTCCGCTAGCAAACGGGGGCGCTCAGCCGGTGGGATATGGTGGAAAACACAAGCACTGAAAACCAAGTCAAAGCTATTCTCTGGCCAAGGCAAGGTGGCACCATCAAAGTGGGTGTAGCGAGCCATATCTGGGAAGCGGTATTCTGCAATCTCCAAGCTTTTACGCGAAACGTCAACACAATCAAGCTCGCAGTTCGGCAGGTACTGGCGTAACCAGGGGGTAGATGTGCCAATTCCTGCGCCAAAGTCCAGCACCCTTAAATTATCGGGCAAGTTGAATTTCCTAACCAGACCTGCGGTGTCACGGATTTTATATTCGGCAAAAAACTGAGCATCTTCACCAGAAATACCCAACACCTGCTCAGATAGCTCCCTATACTCTTCGGCGAACTTATCAAACTCAGCTTCATCCATAACTAAACCCCCTACACAGTTCATGCCTGTGCTTTCCGGAAAGCAAATATTGATAAACCTGCCGAATTCCAACCTCCACAGAAACGGCCTCCCAATCATTCGGCAAGGCCTGTTGGTTCAAAGTGATATTGCCTGTATTTGTTGCACTATTTGGACAAAATTGCCAGTATATTTTCCGTTGAAGGTGTTGTTCGAGTAAGTTCCGTACTTCAAATATTGATACCAGCCTACCGGTGCCAAGGAAATAGTAATTTGTAGTATTTTTAGTCTTTTTGGAAAGTACCTTTTTACTAATGTAACTACCAATGTCTTCATTCAGGACATAATCCCTAAGAGTGTCCATCTGTCCAAAAATAGTACTCACCCGGTTACGGGTACCATTCATTATGATTGTTGGTATCAGTCCCATCCGCTGGCCTGGTCTGGGGCAGCCATAAACTGAAGTTGGCCGATAAATGTGTTTCTCATCCAGCCAATCAGTCGCCAACATGGATTCCTCCTGAGCCAGCTTCAATTCTCCATAGGCCCGCAAGGGTAGTGGCCTGGAGCTTGAGTTGATACCCTGCTGGTTTTCAAATAACCCACCCGCGGAACTTACCATATGAAAGTTGTAGCGAAGCTCTGGAGAAACTTTATATTCCCCTTCCAGCCAATCCAAGACGGCCTGAAAATTAGTTAGCTCCATGTCGGTTGAGGCAGCTGAAAACCCAGCCTGACCTGCACACCAAATCACTGTGATGCCACTAATTTCACTATTAGCTGTGAGGTTCTCAACGACCTCCGACAAATGTCGCTGATTCCCCCGATCAGCCTCTTGCCAGCCCCACTTTAGGTAGTGCGTTTTAAATTTAGCCGAGTTTGTGAGGGCCTGTGCAGTAGCCGCACCTATCAGCCCAACGCCGAATAACGCTACCAGTTGCTCAGTCTTCCTCTGGTGTTGAAAAAGCAGCACTCTCTTCCCCGTAATAGTGCCGCAGCAGTTGGTCACCGCGGCGATCTACTTCAAAAAAGGTTGGCTTCCCCTGAGTATGGAGGAGAATAACTGAGAGATATTCAAGAATCACCCCTAGAAGCACGGTAATCAACCCACTAAAAAACAAGACTGTAAGGATTAAAGATGTCCAACCCTGAACTAGTATGCTTTCCGGCACTAATAATTTATCCAGCAGGATCTTGGAACCAAGAATGGTAGACGCGGCAATCGCCAGCAAACCAATAACCGCACCTATACGCAATACTTTTGTTTCTGAACTAATAATCAATCGTCTAGCATGGCTAAATAATTTTCGTAATGTATAGCCACTGGTTTTGCCTTCAATAAATCGCTCATCTTTTAATGGTAATTTTAATACGGTAATCCGATCGCTAAACCAGCATAAGGCAATATCAAAATAAGTACCATGTGAACAAACACTGGCGGCGGCCCGAGCGAGGTTACCTCGCATCAGGCGAAAGCTATTGAATTCACGCACATGCCAGTTGCCAGTTAGTAAGGCAACCGTTGCCTTCCAAACTCTCGATCCGCGGTCGCGTAACCAGCTCTGGTGAACCGGCTTTTCTGGGTTTGCATAGCAAATATCCATCCCTCTGGCAATTGTAGTTTCCAGTAAGGTTTCAATGAAGTCAGGGTTGTGCTGCAGGTCTTCATCGAGGGTAACTACCCAATCGCTGGCGGTATGGAGCAGACCAGCAACAGTAGCCTGATGCTGGCCAAAATTGCGAGATAAATTAACTATGGTTATCCAGCTATGCTTCTGCTGTAGTCTATATAGCAACTCCAGTGAATCATCTCTTGAATCGTCATTAACAAAGACTGCATTAGTAAGATCTACTGGGTACCCACTATCGGCCCACTTCTTGCGCAACTCCGCCAACCGACCAACCAGTAGCTGCAAGTACTCATGCCCTGCGTAGACGGGTGTAACTGTCGACAGGCTAATTTTTGTAATCGGCTCATCTATAACCATATACCCTAGTTCCCTATAGGTAGTTAACTACCGGCTATTGCAGGAGTAGTCGCTGGACAGAAAAGGGAAGGCTCAGTAGCAGACACAGGAGTACTGCCCATTGCCATGCCAACTTGCACTCCTAGCCTATCTAGATAACCCTGGTCGATTAGGCTTAGCAGTCCACTTTGCTGAATTTGGTCCAGCAGTCTATACAAAATCTCCAAATCAGTAAACTTCATACTTGGCCAAGAAATTTCTGTGCCCCTGCTCAGGACATGCTCGGCCTTGGCTAATTTCTTCAACTGTATATTGGCCAATGCAGTTGCCAAATAGTCCTTAAACACCCAAATTTCAATTTGCGAAAATTGCTCTATGGCCAATGAATACAAACCCTCACTCAAGGCTTGGTTACCCCTAAACCTAAGTAAATAATCTGTCAACTCCTCGTCCTCTGGCAGGCCGTTTAGATACTGTACCTTATCACTAGCTTGGGTATAAGTCACAACAGAATCAAGAAATGGCAACAAAGGAGAGTAACTCGGGAGTAACTCATACGCTAACACTTGCTCCGCTTGTAGCGATTGGAGCATACTTGGCTTCCAGCACGCTGGATTGGCAAGCAGTAAACCGGATAATGGGAAATTTGGTTGATTTTTTCTAAATAGCGAGTATCTAGGCCCCACATAGTCTAGTTCCAGCACCCCGGCATCACTAACGAGTAGTAATTTGTGGCGTGCCTACACTCTCCGGAAGGTACTTTTTTACCTATGTAATTACCAACATCTTCATTCAGGACATAATCTCTCAGGATGTCTCTTTGCCCAAAGATAGTGCTCACACGATTACTGACACCATTCAATATCATGGTTGGCATCAGCCCCACGCGCTGACCGGGTTCGGGGTAGCCATAAACAGAAGTTGGTCGGTAAATATGCCTCTCGTCCAACCAGGCAGCTGCCAATATGGATTCCTCCTGGGCCAGTTTCAGCGCCCCATAAGATCGCTGAGGCAGTGGTGTGGAGTTTGAGTTGATACCCTGCTGGTTCTCAAATACCCCCCCGGCGGAACTTACCATATGGAAATTGTAGCGAAGCTCTGGAGAGGTTCTGTATTGACCCGCCAGCCAATCAAGGACGATCTGAAAATTTGTTAATTCACTGTAAGTTAAAGCATCTGTGAACCCAGTTTGTCCTGCGCACCAAAGCACCGTGATACCGCTAATTTCACTATTTTCAGCCAGTTTTGCCACCAACTCTGATAATTGCCGCTGACTCCCTCGCTCGGTTTCTTGCCAACCCCAATTTAGATAATGTGCTTTGAATTCTCCCGAATTTGTGAAGGCCTGCGCAGTAGCTGATCCAATCAAGCCAACACCAAATAACGCGATTAGTTGCTTAGTCTTTTTCTGGTCTTGAAACAGCAGCACGCTCTTCCCCGTAATACTCCCTTAACAACTGGTCACCGCGACGACCTACTTCAAAAAAGGTTGGTTTCCACTGCGTGTGGAGAAGAATATCAGAAAGGTATTCAAGCATCACTCTTAGAAGAACAATAATCAATCCGCTAAAAACAGCACTGTAAATATCAAACTTGTCCAGCCCTGAAGCGGTATCTTTCCGCCACCAAGAATATATCCAACAGGACTTTAGAACCAAATGCTATATCCACGGCAAACACCGCAAACCAATAGCTGCACTTATACGCAATACTTTTGTTTCTGAACTATTATCCATGTCACACCCTGTGAATTGCCCGATAGGGCTTTGTTCGACAGCTATGTTGATAGTATTCTCCAATCTGCCTGGCTAACAAACCGGGGACATATATGGACGACTCCCCCCAGTCAAGAGGTTTTTCGGTTGAATGAGTGATTTCAAGGCCGAAGGCATCTCTCCCAGGTTTCCAGGCCTTTAGTTTTTTAATTGTTGCTGCCAGGTGATTAAAGTAAAGGGAGTCTG
>JAJRYF010000107.1 GCA_024275935.1 Gammaproteobacteria bacterium
CCGGTCAAATAGAAGGCTTTGCAAACCTCTGTGGCTTTGAAGGGCATAAGCCTTTCGAGTGCGTAGGTGAAATTGAAGAATCCAGAGTAGCAGTATTACAATTGCTGGATGATCCAGCTTATCTCGATAGTCCGGTAATAATTGCTTTACGGCCATATCTAGAACCCTTGCGCGATAGTCTGCCAACTTTGGCTGAGCTATTAAAGCCATCTACCCAGCACCTGCTACCAACAGAGTTTCAAGATGTTATTGACTGAGTTGGAAGGCAAAAAACTTGCGCTTCTAGGTGCTGGTCGTGAAGGTAAAGCCGTGCGGTCTGTATTAGCCGAGCAGCTCCCAGACCTTGCTGTAGATATTATTTGCGAACAGCATCCGAGTGAAAAAGAAAGTTTGCTGAGATTGCCAGCAGATCACTTACAAGTTGGGCCATTAGCTCAAGCAAGGCTGGAAGATTATGACATTCTAATTAAATCTCCGGGGATTAGCCCCTACCGGAATGAGGTTAAAACGGCTATTGAAGCCGGGGTTGAATTGACCTCCGGGACTAATCTCTGGTTTGCTCAATACCCACAAGAAAATACTATTTGCATCACTGGCACTAAAGGCAAAAGTACCACCAGTGCCATATTGAGCCACTTATTGCGCGCGCTGGGCAAAAGCACTGAACTGGCTGGTAATATCGGGATTCCATTGATGGAGCAATGGGGCCAGCATGTTGATCACTGGGTGGTCGAAATGTCGAGCTTCCAGGCCGCAGACTTTAATGGTCAGGCCGATATTGCAGTGTTAGTTAGTCTGTTTGCCGAGCATCTCGATTGGCATGGCAGTGAGCAGCGCTATATTGATGATAAATTAAATTTACTGCATCAATCTTCGGTGGCAGTAGTCAATGCAGCCGATCCCCGTTTGCTGCAGTTGACCGCGGATTTACCGGAGCGGGTATTGTTTAATCATCCTCAGGGCTGGCAGCAACGAGCTGGTGATATTTGGCATGCAGATACTTTGGTGCGTAAGAGCCAGCACCTGCCGCTGCGTGGGCATCACAATGCCGCAAATTTATGCGCAGCATTAACGGTTATTGATTTGCTGGGTCTAGATGCCAAAGATAGCTTGCGGGCACTACCAGACTTCGTTAATCTACCCCATCGACTGCAATCACTTGGCTGCATAGATTCGCTGGAATGGATCAACGACTCAATTGCCACAACCCCGGCGGCCGTGGTTGCTGCGGTTGGGGCAATGCCAGCAACAAGGCCCCTGGTGTTGCTGCTTGGTGGCTATGATAGAGGCGTGGACTGGCAGTTGTTTATTGATTTTATGCGCGTAGAATTCGACCAGCATGGGCGCTATCCAGTGCATGCTGTTCTAGGTTTGCCGGATAATGGTGACCGGATTATCAAGGAATTAACCGCTAACGGTATAGAGCTTGCGGGGGGACTAAAAGCAACTACCAGTCTGAAACAAGCGGTTGCTACAGCAAAGGCCTTGGTCACAGGCGAGGCAATTGTCTTGTTATCACCGGGAGCGCCCAGTTTTAGTGAATTTGAGAATTTTGAGCAGCGCGGTGAAATGTTTCGGCATTATGCAGGCTTTAAGGATTGAAATGCCGCCCGCCTGCCCCGATTATCCTTACACACAGAGACATAACCAAAACCAAAACGGAGAGATTCCATGTCAGCAGCTAAAATGACGATTAAAACCAACAAGGGTGATATCCACCTGAATCTATTTGCCGAAAAAGCCCCGGTTACAGTGGCAAATTTTGTTAACCTCGCTCAGCGCGGCTATTACGATGGCCTTAGTTTTCACCGGGTGATCCCGAACTTTATGGTCCAGGGGGGATGCCCTCAGGGTAGCGGTACTGGTGGCCCAGGGTACCGGTTTGAGGATGAGTGTTGCAGCGAACACCGGCATGACGGTCCTGGCGTTCTCTCCATGGCTAATGCCGGTCCTGGTACCAATGGTAGTCAGTTTTTTATTACCCATGTAGAAACCTCTTGGCTAGATGGCAAACATACAGTTTTTGGCAAAGTAGAGTCTACTGCTGATCAGGAAGTTATAGATAGTATCGCTGGTGGAGATACCATTGAGAGCATTGAACTAAATGCAGCAGCATTAGCTTCTTTGGAAGCTCAGGCAGATCGAGTGGCTGAATGGAATGCTGCATTGGGTGAAGCATAAGCCTCAAGTTAGTTGCTTAATCGGAGGCTTCTTAGTGGTTGCGCTCAGTAGCGTAAGCACATATATCTAGCAAGGCCTGCCGGTACTCTGTATCTGGCAGGTCGCTTAAACAGGCTGCAGCTTCACGACTGATTGCTGCGGCCTGTTGATGAGCCAGCTCCAGAGCCTTGGTTTGCTGGATAATTTTCAGCACCCTGGGTAGCTCGTCAATATTGCCATCGCGAATTACCGTATCCAGAAATTCTCGCTGTTCATCGGTACAGCGCGTCCGGGCATAGATTAGCGGTAGGGTTGGCTTACCTTCTGCCAGATCATCTCCAAGGTTCTTGCCTAATTCATCACTATCGGCTTCATAGTCGAGAATATCATCAGCAATCTGGAAAGCCAGTCCAAGGTGACGGCCAAACTGTGCCAATGACTTCTCGGTTGGCTTATCTTTTTCAGCAAGAATAGCGCCCAACTGACAGGCAGCTTCGAAGAGTTTTGCAGTTTTATTGCCAATAACTTCCATATAGGTGGCCTCATCGATGTCTGGGTCACCAATGTTCAGCAGTTGTTGTACCTCACCTTCGGCAATAGTGTTGGTAGTTGTCGAAAGAATCTGCATTACCGGCATCGAATCAATCTCTATCATCATCTGGAAACTGCGCGAATAGAGAAAATCACCAACCAGCACACTGGCTGCATTGCCGAATACTGCGTGTGCAGTCAGCTTGCCGCGGCGACGCTCAGACTCGTCTACAACATCGTCATGCAGCAAGGTGGCGGTATGAATGAACTCAATAATTGCTGCCAGCAAATTATGTTTTTGACCCTGATAGCCACAGGCCTTAGCCGCCAGTATCAGTAGCATTGGGCGTAGGCGCTTGCCGCCGGAAGCAATTATGTAATCAGAAATTTTGTTGATCAACACAACTTCTGAAGTCAGGTGCTTACGAATCTCGGCATCCAGACACTGCATATCGTCACCGATCAACCTGGTGATTTCGGTAATGCTCTGGAGTCCCTCTATGTGTTCTGGGTTAACTGACACCCGCGTTTCCTATAATTGCTGTGTTTTGATGATTGATATTATACGGTTATCTTGGTGCTTGCGGCAGTTGAAATCAGCAAATACTCGTAACTATTGCCCGCTGATTGATTCTGCTACAGGCTTCAGGGGTTATTGCTCTCATTATTTCAGGCAGTTTGCCGCTGGCGTGGTTGGTTCCGAGGCTGTAACTTCTAAGGCTCAACCTGCACAAGGCTAGGATTTCCGCATAGATATCTTTGCTGGCAATAAGCGAGTAGTGGTGACAACCGGATTTCCACTTAATTTACTTACTTATCTCCGCTTAGAGGCTGATTCTATGGCTGGTATATGTGCTAAACTTTAGCCGGAAATGCAGGAAATATTAACGCAAGAATTTAGGAGAAAAGCATGGCTCGTGGTATCAATAAGGCAATTATAGTCGGCAATCTGGGTAAAGACCCTGAAACCCGTTACACCCCCTCTGGTTCGGCGGTAACAAATATCACCGTCGCCACTTCAGAAAGCTGGAAAGATAAACAGACTGGAGAGCAGCAAGAGCGTACAGAATGGCATCGTGTGGTGTTCTTCAACCGCCTGGCAGAAGTCGCCGGAGAGTATCTGCGTAAAGGCTCACAAGTTTATGTCGAGGGTAAAATTCAGACCCGCAAATGGCAAGATAAGGATGGTAATGACCGCTGGACCACGGAAATTGTCGGCAATGAAATGCAAATGCTGGGTGGCCGTGGTGAAAATACTGGAGGCTCTAATAGGACATCAGCACCGGCACAGGCACCAAATCAGCAAAGTCAGAAATCTGCACCGGCCCCTGCCGCTGATTTTGAAGACGACGATATACCGTTTTAAAATTTAGTTATAGGGAAATGAAAACTCTATTAGTAACTGGTGGCGCCGGGTTTATCGGTGGTAATTTTGTCTTGCGGCAATTGCAAAGCGAGTCCGTGCGAATAATTAACCTGGATGCTCTTACCTATGCTGGAAATATGGACACTCTGGCTGCGGTAAGCGCAAACCCGGCACATATTTTTGTGCATGCTGATATTCGCGATCAGGCACTGGTTAGTCGCTTGCTGGATAAATATCAGCCCGATGCTTTGATAAATTTTGCTGCTGAAAGCCATGTAGATAGATCCATTGATGGCCCAGCCGAGTTTATTGATAGCAATGTACTGGGTACATTAAGCCTGCTTGAGGCTACCAAAGCCTGGTGGCACGACCTGGCAGCACAAAAGCGGGAAAACTTTCGGTTTCTACATATTTCCACAGATGAGGTGTACGGCAGTCTGGGGCCAGAAGGTGCATTTAGTGAAACTACTCCATACGCTCCAAACTCGCCTTATGCAGCATCAAAGGCCGCCTCAGATCATCTGGTAAGAGCGTTTCATCATACCTATGGGCTACCTACGCTAACCTCAAACTGCTCCAACAACTACGGTCCGTTTCAGTTTCCTGAGAAATTAGTTCCGCTAATGATCCTCAATGCCCAGGCGGGTAAGGACTTGCCGGTTTATGGCGATGGTTTGCAGGTGCGTGATTGGTTGTATGTAGATGACCATTGTGGGGCGCTGGAAACCATTTTAGAATCGGGAATTCCAGGAGAGACTTACAATGTTGGCGGCAATGCTGAAAGAACTAATCTGGTAATAGTTAATACTTTGTGTGAACTGCTAAATGAGTTTAGTCCGCAGGCTAACGGGGAAGCCTATAATAAGCAAATCAGATTTGTTGCCGATCGCCCCGGACACGACCGGCGCTATGCAGTTGATGCAAGTAAATTGGAAAATGAGTTAGGTTGGAGCGCACAGACCAGTTTTGAGACGGGTATGCGGAAAACAGTACAATGGTATCTTGCCAACCAGCAATGGATTTCCAGAGTTCAGGATGGCAGTTATCGTGGTGAGCGTTTAGGTTTGGCAACAACGGATAACCCCGCCGAGGCGGCAAAATTATGAAGCAAAATAATTCACGCTGTGGGCTGATTCTTGCCGGTGGTAGCGGTACCCGTCTGTACCCGTTAACCAAGGTGATTAGCAAACAGTTACTCCCGATTTATGACAAACCAATGATTTATTATCCACTAGCAACTTTAATGATGGCTGGAATCAATGAAATATTGCTGATCACAACGCCGCATGAGCAAGCCTTATTCAAGCAATTATTGGGCGACGGCTCACAATGGGGCCTTAGTCTGAAGTATGCAGTTCAGGAGCACCCGGAAGGTTTGGCGCAAGCCTTCCAGATTGGTCGTGAGTTTATCGCGGGAAGACCATCTTGTCTGATCCTTGGGGACAATATTTATTACGGTGGTGGCCTGCGTGAGCGCCTGCTGCAAGCAAGTAAGCAGGTAGATGGAGCTACGGTGTTTGGTTATTGGGTGCGCGACCCGGAACGCTACGGAGTAGTTGATTTTGATGCTGATGGTAAGGTTTTAGGCTTAGAAGAAAAACCCATCAGACCACGCTCTAATTATGCGGTTACAGGTCTATATTTCTATGATAATAGGGCGTGTGATTTTGCTGATAGTTTACAACCATCAGCGCGTGGTGAGTTGGAAATTACAGACTTGAACCAATGTTATTTAGACGCTGGTGAACTGGCGGTTGAGCGCCTTGGTAGAGGCATGGCATGGTTAGATACCGGCACCCATGAATCGTTACAGCAGGCAGCCAGCTTTATTGAAGCTATTGAAACCCGCCAGGGCCTTAAAATCGCCTGCCCGGAAGAAATCGCCTACGCCAATAATTGGATTGACAGACAGCAGTTAATTGACCTTGCAGAGCCGTTGCGAAAAAGTGGTTATGGTGAATATCTGTTATCTGTGGCAGCCCAGGATATACCCGGATGAAGGTAGCAGACTGTAGCCTGGATGAAGTTAAAATTATTCAACCGGAGGTATTTGCTGATCCCCGAGGGTTCTTTATGGAAACCTGGAACCACAGTAAATACCAGCAATTTGGAATTAATATAGAATTCAAACAAACAAATTTATCTCGTTCCAGCGCTGGTGTGCTCAGGGGTCTACATTATCAATGGCCAGAGCCACAGGCGAAGCTGGTGCAAGTGCTGGAGGGTAGGGTATTTGATGTAGCCGTCGATATCCGCCCCGATTCCAGTAACTATCTGCAGTGGGTTGGAGTTGAGCTATCAGCGCAGAACCAACGACAACTATATATTCCAGAGGGTTTTGCCCATGGTTTCCTGGTGCTTTCAGAATCTGCATTACTGGCCTATGCCTGTAGCCGGGTATTTTCCGCTACAGCAGATGCCGCAATTGCTTGGGACGACCCGGATATTGGCATCCGTTGGCCATCTGTACCCGCATCGGTTTCGGACAAAGACTCCCAAGCCCCAAGAATTTGCGAGCTTGACCGAGCACGGCTACCGAGTACCACAATATGAGAATTTTATTAACAGGTTGCTGCGGCCAACTTGGCCAGGAATTGCGTAGTAGGTTAATGCCACTCGGGCATTTATTCGCTACCGATCACCAGACTCCGGCTAGCGACCGGAAGATATTCCCACTGGACCTCACCGAGCGTGGTTCAATGTTGAGAATACTGGATAAAATCAATCCCGACATAATAGTCAATACTGCTGCCTGGACTGGCGTGGATACGGCTGAAACCAATAAGCAAAAGGCGCATCAGATTAATGTAGTTGCGCCACATAGAATGGCGGAGTGGGCGGCGGCAAATAACTCATTATTATTTCATTACTCTACTGATTATGTGTTCGGTGGTGATAGTAAAAAACCCTGGCAGGAAACTGATTCTACCGTGCCCGTTAGCGAATATGGACAGAGCAAGCTGGCAGGGGAGGAGGCGATTATAAATAGTGGTTGCCAATATATTATATTGCGTACCTCCTGGGTTTATTCTAGTCACTCCAAGAATTTTGTGCGTACCATGTTGCAACTTGCAGAACGTAGAAAAGAGCTGCAGGTGGTGGATGACCAACTAGGTTGCCCAACTATGGCTGCCAATGTGGCCGATGTTACAGTGCAAATCATCCAACAATTAAATGCCGTAGAGGATCCTAAGTTAGCTGGAATTTATCACTACACTGATAATAAGGCTTTGTCATGGTGTGGCTTTGCGGAGCGCATTTTCACTAAAGCAGTGTCAATCGGTTTGCTAAAGAAGGCTCCGGATATCCTGCCCGTAGATAGCAGTGTGTTTCAGTCGCCTGCCAGTCGGCCAGCTTATTCGGTGCTTAATTGTAAGAAAATCACAGCTAACTTTGGTGTCCGGCAGCGTAGTTTTGAGCAGGCTTTGGATGTATGTCTGGCCGAAATTTTAAGTAATCAGGAAAGGTAGGGTACGAAATGTTAATTCCGGTAATTATGTCAGGTGGCGCAGGCACTCGCTTATGGCCAGTTTCACGGAGGGCTCATCCAAAGCCCTTTATGCGCCTGGCAGACAACGAAACCTTGATGGAAAAAACTCTGGCTCGGGCGTTGGCAGTAACTGGTGCTAATACCGTACTGACTGTAACCAGCAGGGATTACTACTTCCTCACCCGTGATGAATACCTGAAAAAGTGCGGTGAAGACATAAATTACGACTTTATCCTTGAGCCCTTCGGGCGTAATACCGCCCCGGCAATCGCCTTGGCGGCATTACGCGTGCAATCACAGTTTGGTGGGCAAACAAAGATGCTGGTAATGCCGGCAGATCATTTAATTGCCGATCTGGATGCTTTTAAGGCTGCTGTTGATACGGCTATAGAGCTTGCTGATGAAGGCAACCTTGTTACCTTCGGAATTGATCCGACCCATGCAGAAACCGGTTATGGTTACTTACGCCAGGGAGCTGAGTTAGGCTTTAAAAATAGTTTTCAGGTGGCAGAATTTGTAGAAAAGCCCAAGCAAGAAAAGGCTGAAGAATACCTGAGCTCCGGTGATTATCGGTGGAACTCTGGTATGTTTATGTTCAGGGTCAACGATATTTTGCAGGCACTGGCATCAAATTCACCCGATGTTTATAACAGCGCCATGGATGTTTGGGCAGCACTAGACCCGGAGGGCGAACCGTTGGAGTTGCCAGCAGAGGAATTCACCCATTGCCCGTCAATTTCTATTGATTATGCGGTAATGGAGCAGGCTGATAATTGCGTTATGGTGTCAGGTGATTTTGGCTGGAGCGACATTGGTTCCTGGAAAGCCATTGGTGAGCTCTATGAGTCTGATGAAGCAGGCAATCGGATTCGCGGCAAAGGTATATTAATTGATAGCCGGAATTGCTTTATTCAGAGCGATGAAGGCCGGATGGTGGCTGCCATTGGGGTCAATAATTTGGTAATTATCGATACCGGTGATGCAGTTTTGGTTAGTGATACTGAGCACTCACAAGAGGTTAAACAGGTTGTTAGCCAGTTAAACTTGCAAGATCATGAATCAGCGATCTTCCACAAAACTGTACATCGTCCCTGGGGAAGTTTTACTATTTTAGAAGATGCCACTGACTGCAAAGTAAAGCGGCTTACGGTTAAGCCAGGGCAGGTGCTCTCATTACAGCGACACCAACAACGCTCGGAACACTGGACTGTAGTTGAAGGGGTAGCTAAAGTTCGGGTAGGCGATGACGAATTTCTACTAAAAGCTAATCAATCCACCTATATACCCGCCAATACTATGCATCGCCTTGAAAACCCTGGGGCAGAGGATGTGCATTTAATTGAAGTTCAAACCGGAGGGTACTTTGGTGAAGACGATATCGAGCGTTTTGAAGATGTTTACGGGCGCACATAATTATGGATAAAGATATGTATAAAATAACCTTTAAAACCGCATTAGTGCTATTGCTGTTAGGTTCTTTAGCCGCTTGCGGTACGGTAAAAGAAGTGCTGGATATTGGAGCTTCAGATAAGCTCGCCAAATATGACCATGAAGCCGATATGGCAGCATGGAAACAGCGCCGTGATACGGGCTTAAGAAAGCCCTATGGTTGGCTGTCACTAGTTGGGTTGTTGTGGTTGGAGCCAGGTGAAAACAGGGTTGGTAACTCGGTGAATAACGATATTATTCTAAAGTCTGGGCCTGCAAGTTGGGGGCTGATAAATGTAACTGACAAGCAGGTGACTTTTAAGACCAGCAGTGATCTGGTAACTGTAAATGGTGAGTTTTTAAACGAGGTTGAGTTAATTGCTGATATTGATGGGGAGCCGAATATTGTTACCTCAGGAAGTACACAGTTTCACCTAATTAAACGGGGCGAGTATGCCCTCAGAGTCAAAGATAGCGAAGCCCCAACGCTAGTTAACTTTGCCGGTCTGGATTACTACCCAGTAGATAAAAACTGGAGAATAGAAGGCGAATTTACGCCAGCTAAAGATGGTGAGGTTATTCAAATAAGTAATGTTTTAGGGCAGCTGGAGGATAGTAAACTAGCCGGCAGCATAGAATTTGAGTTAGGTGGCAGAACCTACCGCTTAGATGCAATTGATTCGGATGATGACCTCTTCGTTTTATTTGCCGACCGCACTAATGGGCGCGGTACTTATGGTGCTGGTCGCTTTGTTTATACTGATTTAGCAGTTGATGGCCGGGTGACAATAGATTTTAACAAGGCATATAACCCGCCTTGTGCATTTACGGATTACTCGACTTGTCCGCTACCCCCACCGCAAAATCGTTTACCTGTCGCGGTAACCGCTGGCGAGAAGGAATATACCCAACATTAATGCTGCCTAGATAGCCGAATGGTTGTTGCACGCGGGAACTACCAGTGCATCTACACCCTATGGGTTATTGGTCCTCGGGTAGGGCGTGTTAGCCGTAGGCGTAACGCAGCGGATGGTTGAGGTGAATCGGCGCATTCTCTGATGGTTTCCAGTTTCACTAGCCATAGCGTGTTTATATCTGAGGATTAGGGTAAAATACCGCTTTCCTAATACAGGGCAGAAGAATGGCTGAACAAGCACTTGTTGGAATAATAATGGGCTCTAAGTCAGATTGGCCGACCATGAGCAAAGCTGCGGAAACTCTCGATGGCCTCGGAGTTGCCTACGAGCTCAAGGTGGTTTCGGCACACCGGACTCCTGATTTGATGTTTGAATACGCGGCTTCTGCCGCAACCCGTGGCTTACAGGTGATTATTGCCGGGGCTGGCGGGGCGGCGCATCTGCCGGGGATGGTAGCTGCAAAAACCTTATTACCAGTCTTGGGCGTGCCAATCCGTTCTAGTGCCTTGAGCGGCATGGACTCGCTACTGTCTATTGTGCAAATGCCAGCAGGTATACCAGTAGCTACATTAGCTATCGGGGATGCAGGCGCTATCAATGCCGGGTTACAAGCTGCCGCAATTTTGGCCTTGCACGATCCTGTAATTGCCAAAGCTGTGGCAAATTATCGTGAAATCAGAGCAGCTACGGTACTCGCGAGCCCTGACCCTAGCAGTGATTCTTAGAGTCATAGGATGAAGATTGCAGTCTTAGGAGGCGGCCAATTAGCGATGATGTTGGCAGGTGCTGGTAAACCGCTTGGCGATAGCTTTACTTTCCTTGATCCAAACCCGGAATCCTGCGCCGCCAGTAGCGGTGAACTGTTAGTGGCTGAATATACCGATTTAGCAGTTCTGCATTCGCTTGCAGAAAACAGTGTAGTGGCAACCTTTGAATTTGAAAATGTTGCAGTTGATGCAGTTATCAACTTGCAGCAGCAGCTACCGGTGCACCCCCCGGTTAAGGCCTTGTCTGTATGTCAGGATAGGCTGCCAGAGAAATTATTATTGCAACAACTAGGCATACCATTGGCCGAATTTATGGAGGTAAACACTCGTGCCGACCTACTCGAGGCAGTTGCGAATATTGGCTATCCGGCAGTTCTGAAAACTCGGCGCTTGGGCTATGATGGTAAAGGGCAAGCCGCCCTCAGGGGCGCAGAAGATATGGAGCGAGCCTGGCATAAACTTGGTGATTACGAGTTGGTATTAGAAGCCTTTGTGCCATTTGATGCTGAATGTTCCATCATTGCAGCTAGAGATCAAAATGGGTGTGTAGTTTGTTGGCCGCTGAGTAGGAATATTCATTTACAAGGGGTCTTGGCGGTTAGTATGGCGCCGTGGTTTGCAGATGAATTACAGCAACAAGCAGAAGATCTGGTTAACCGGCTGCTGGAGCACTTCGACTATGTTGGGGTAATTACGCTGGAATTATTCCTTAAAGACGGGCAGTTACTAGCCAATGAAATCGCCCCGAGAGTGCATAATTCCGGACATTTGAGCATTGAAGGCTCAAGCTGCTCGCAGTTTGAAAATCACATCCGGGCCATTAGCGGTAGAGAGGTAAAAACTCCAGTTGCAAAGGGTTTTTCTTTGATGCTAAATTGGCTGGGGAGCATCCCGGAGCATGGTGAACTTGTCAATGTCGATGGGGTATATTTGCACAACTACGGCAAACAGCCGCGAGCGGGGCGCAAATTGGGGCATACTACTTTGTGTGCCGCAGACCGCGAGGGCCTGTTACAGTTGCTGGATTTATTCCGTAACCTTGAGCACCCATCTATCAGTGCCGCTATGGCATCTTTGAACTAAAAAACCTCTGTCTACCTAATACCGGCTGCGGCAAGTTAGCCGCAAACATACGCTTTACAGCCCACTACCCACCATGGATTCTGGGTTCGGCTACTCGCATTTCCGGGATGCTAGGGGTGCATCGTTCTGGGGATGACTTGGGATAGCTGGACTTAATATCTAAGGCGAAGCCCTCGGTGCGTTCGTCTGGCTATTGGAAGTTATAGACTCAAGATACTCATTCACGAATGAATCAGGGGGTCTTTAACCACACTAGAAGCCGGTTGAATAATCAACGGATCGGCTTCACCTATAATATCGTGGTTCTTTTCTGGGTAATCTATACTCCCCAGAAAATGTCGCATACAGGCGATTCTGGCGCGCTTTTTATCATCTGACTTGATCACCATCCAGGGTGCGTCAGCGGTATCGGTATAAAAGAACATAGACTTTTTAGCTTCGGTGTATTCATCCCAACGGGCCAATGATTGTAAATCTATAGGGCTTAGTTTCCACTGTTTTAGCGGGTCAAGTTTCCGCGCGTGAAAGCGGCGCATCTGCTCATAACGACTAACAGAGAACCAGAACTTGAACATGATCAGATTGCTTCTTACCAGCATTCTCTCAAGGTCTGGGGCTTGCCGAAGAAATTCAAGGTACTCGGTGGGGGTACAGAACCCCATGACTCTCTCGACTCCGGCACGGTTGTACCAGGAGCGATCAAAAAACACCATTTCTCCACGGGTTGGCAATTGCTGTATATAGCGTTGAAAATACCACTGCCCGCGCTCGCGTTCATTGGGTTTTTCCAGTGCTACAACATGCGCGGCTCGTGGATTGAGATGCTCCATGAAACGCTTGATCGTACCACCCTTACCAGCGGCATCGCGACCCTCAAAGATTCCTACAACTCTTTTGCCACTAAGCTTGACCCAGTTTTGAAGTTTTAATAATTCAGTTTGCAGTAGATTCTTTTCTTTCTCGTATTGCTCGGTAGGCATCTTTTTCTTATACGGGTAATAACCACTTTTATGGGAAATCTTTAACGACTCCTCATTTGACATGATGCGCTTGCCATTAATGAATTCATGTGGGTCATCAAAGTTATAAGGTTCTGTTTGCGCGGTCGGTTCAGACAGGCTCTCAGTGGTGGTGGCTGGAGGCGCATGTAATTGTATCGGTTCGGTTGTGTGCTTGTTTTTTGTATTCATTGAAATGATTCTAACACCCATTAACTTGGAGCTAGTTGATTCTAATCAATAATGGAGCCAAGCACCAGTCTGGTGATTGTGTCGAGTAATAGCTGTGCCTGCTTCTGGTTTATGATTAGAGGTGGTAATAGTCTAATTATTTTTTCATGAGTTACATTAATTAGTAAGCCTTGAGTCAAAGCTTTATCGCGTATCGCAATGGCGCTATATTCCAGCTCTATAGCCAACATTAAACCGCGCCCCCTGATTTCAACCACACCGGCCCTATCGCCTAGCTGCTGCTGTAGTCCTTTCAGTAACCAGGCGCCAATTTGCCTGGCATTCTCGGCAATATTTTCGCGCTGCATAATTTCGAGTACGGTGCAGGCGGTTCGGCAAGCTAATGGATTGCCACCAAAGGTTGAACCATGATTGCCGGGCTTGAAAGCTGCGGCAGCATCACCTCGGGCAAGGCAGGCGGCAACCGGTAGGCCATTGGCAAGTGCTTTAGCGAGGGTGATTATGTCCGGTAATATTTCTTCATGCTGATGGGCAAACCATTTGCCAGTTCGATTTAGCCCGGCTTGGATTTCATCACAAATCAGCAATAGCTGGTGTTGATCACAAATTTCTCGTAGTTGTTTGAAGTAACCGGACGGTGGCAAGACAACCCCAGTCTCGCCCTGGATTGGCTCCAATAAGATGGCACATATATCTGGGTTCTGTTGCACGGCGGCTTTGAAGGCGGCGGCATCACCATATGGCAGGTGGATAAAACCTTGCACCATAGGCTCGAAGCCTCGCTGTAATTTTTTATTATCGGTGGCGCTGATGGTTGCCAGCGTACGGCCATGAAAAGCACCGCTGGTAACCGCAATCAGGGGTAGGTCGATACCTTTATTGTGCCCGGTTAGCCGCGCGATCTTTAGCGCAGTTTCGACTGCCTCAGCACCACTGTTTGCAATAAATGCTTTGTCCATCTTGGCTAGCTGACATAATTTTTCAGCCAGCTTTTCCTGCCACGGAATATGCGCCAAATTAGCAGTGTGCATCAAGATACCGGCTTGCTCAGAGATTGCTGCGGTTACTTCAGGGTGGGCGTGTCCTAATGCAGTCACTCCAAGGCCACTGACTACATCGAGATATTTATTTCCCTGTTGATCCCAAAGCCAAGCACCTTCGCCACGCTCAAAAGCAACTGGTAAGCGGGCATAGGTGTTCATTAAGTAATCTTTGCTCACGCTTTATAACTCCTTACTCGCGGCTTGTCCATCGGCCTGCAGGGAAAGCTCAGACCAACGATTGATAATAGTGCAGAACAGGTCTGCGGTGCGTTCGGTATCATAAATTGCGGAGTGGGCCTCGCCTTCTTTCCAGCTTATTCCGGCTGCTTCTACGGCCCGGGCTAAAACTGTTTGACCATACGCTAGACCTGCCAGAGTGGCAGTATCAAAAGTGCTAAAGGCGTGAAAAGGATTGCGTTTAGCTTTACTGCGCGCGATAGCGGCTTGAATAAAAGACAGGTCAAATGATGGGTTGTGGCCGACCAGCACTGCCCTGGTGCAGTTGGTTGCTTTTAGCTCGGCCCGAATTGGCTTGAAGATATGATCCAGGGCCGCTTTTTCTTCCACCGCCATTCGTAGCGGATGATCTGGCCGAATACCGGTGATCTCCAGGGCGGCTGGCTCGATATTAGCGCCTTCAAATGGCTCTACATGGCAAGAGTGGGTTTCTGCAGCGAATAATTTGCCATTATTATCCAGTCGGAGAATAGTGGCAGCAATTTCTAACAGGGCATCGGTTTGCGAGTTAAAGCCGCCTGTTTCTACATCAACAACAACCGGTAAAAACCCCCGGAATCGTTTGGCTATTAAAGTGGTGGACCAGAGCATAGTGAAGAAATCTTCCAAATCAGCGACAATAGGGAATCATAACCCAAAAGAGTTGGCTAAATAAGATGAAAAACATTATCGGAGCAGGTATTTCTCAGCGCTTACTGCAAGCATTAGTGGGTTGCATTGGTATTTTGTTGTTGCTGCAGGCGCAGGCCGAAATTATAAATACGGCCACTACCCAACAAGGGGCTGAAAAGGGTCTGCTTTGGAAGGTTACTTCAAAGTCCGGTAAGAAAAGTTTTCTGTTTGGCACTATTCACAGCGAGGATGCCAGAGTGCTGGATTATCCTGATGTCCTGCTTGAGAGCCTCAAGGAAACATCAGTTTTTGCGATGGAGCTAGTGCCTAATATGCCAACGCTTAGCCGCTTGATGGAAGCTATGCGTTACCCTGATCAGGTCTTTCTAGAAGACAAGATTGGGGCAGAGTTATACCAACAGGTTAAAACCAAGCTGCTTGCTTATGGTTTACCAGAATCGGGGATTAAGCATCTTAAGCTATGGGCTGCTGCTATGACCTTGAGTGTGCCGCCACCAGAAACTGGTATGTTTCTGGATTTCAGCCTCTCATTGCGGGCTGCCAGTATGGGCGCCCGCCTTACCGCTTTGGAAACGCTAGATGAGCAGGTGGGTTTTCTGGAAGGCATGCTAGAGGAAGATCAGTTAACCATGTTGCGTCAGGCGGTGCTTGAATCTGATCAGATGCAGCAACAAAATGAGGCTATGATAGAAATCTGGTTAAGCCGTGATCTTGCCAAACTGACTGAAGTGGCGCGTGCGCAGATGGCGGAAATGGAACCTAGAATAGCCGAATGGTTTCAGGTCGAAGGTATCGACAAACGCAATAAGGTCATGCTGACACGAGCCATGCCACTATTGGAACAGGGCGGAGTATTTGTTGCAGTTGGGGCCTTGCATTTATCTGGTGACACAGGTCTGATTAAGCTATTGCGTGAGACCGGGTTCCAGCTTGAGCCGTTGTGGTAGAGGTTTGAGTTTGTATTCACTCATCGCTGTGCTCGGCAACTGCTCCATGCGATAAGCAGGCGAATAGGCCAGAGGCTATTTAGTTGATCATTTTGGCTGCTAGTCCGGTAAGCACCGCGATACCCAAAAATGCATAGCCGACCACTGGTAACAAGAAGACAGTCGCTAGACCTAGTATCAGCATCCCTAGTGACAGGGCGAACATATCACCAGTAACTGTTTTGCGGATTCCGGTTGCGTTCCGCATACCAAGAAACATAAAGTCCAAACTGATTTTGCCACCGCCATGGAATATTAACGGCATGAGCATCAACACAAATAGTAGTGGCAGTTTGAAATTACCCGCTGTTTTAGCGGTAACGACATAGCCACCCCAAAGCTCCCCTAAAGTATTCCACTCAGCCGGCCAATGGACAGCGACGGTGGCAACTACTGTAATTATCAACAGCGAGAAGGCGGCAAAACGGGTAAACAGCCCAAATAGTAGCAACAATGAGAAGATCATCTCCCCCCAGGTCGCCAAGAACCAATTTATGTTGTTGGGGATCAGGCTGAAAGGAAAGGGAAAACCCATTTGCCAGTCTGCCCAGGGTATATCATCAAACCAGTTAGTGCCGCGATACTTGCCAATTCCAGCTTCCCAGAATTCCCAGAACATAATCAGGCGTAGACCTAATGGCCAGATATAGTCGCCACTAGCTTTGAGTCTGGAAGTTATACCATCATAAATTTTTAGAGGTTGCATATATTATGCTCACTATTGTCAGGGCTCAGGGAACTGTTGTTCCCAGTATGATTTGCTGCTGTCTGAAATTTTGTAGCAGATTTTTGCCAGTGTCAAATATTAGGGGATCACCTTGGCGGCCTAGCTCCTGGGATATCTTTTCCAGACACTCATTACCGCTGAGGTCTTTGCTACTGCCAAGTAATTCAAGCAGGCGTGCGCTTACTTGATTCAGCCGGGTAAAGTTTACTGAGTACTCTGAATCTCGGTGAACCAGAATAAAAGTTGGCTGTTCGGGCGTAGTTGTGGGCTGTTGTTGTGGGCTGATTTTATCCACTGGCCAGTGATAGCTTAGCAGCCATGCTTGTGGAGACAGCACGGGAACACCCTGGATTAAGTCTCCGTCAGGGTTTATTTTCTCATTATCTATTGTTGTTGAATCAATTTCAAGGGCTAACTCTATCCACTCATAGTGAGCTAACTCACGCAGGAATGGTTTGTCAGGGCAAGGGTTCACTTGCTCTAAGTAGCTAATAAACTCCTGCGGAATCTCGGGGAATAGGGGTGTTTGGCCACGGTAATTACTATAAAACCCACGAACCAATTTATGCCACTGGGCATCGTCAAATAGCTTGCGAATTACCGGAAAGTTTCCACTGATAAAGCCTTCTATATTGTTGTAAAACAACTCGCGGTAGATAGCCATGCGCCGGTCTTCAATTTCTGCCGGAGCGGAGTTATTATCCGGATCGCGAATATACGCAGTAAACTCTAGCTGCTGGTGTTTGAGTGCAGTTGGTAGTAGTGGGTCGAAGTTTGCTTCAGGCTGATTTTCTGACTTCATCATCTGCCTGGAAAGTCTGCTGAATGCTGGTTATTTGTTCAACCTCGAGGAGTAGTTCTGCTATTGGCGGGAAGTTGAAATCGCGCTCCAGCAAAGTCGGGAAAACTCCAAATTTCTGATAGGCTAGTTTGAGTAACTCCCAAACTGTAGGGATTATGTCTGCGCCGTGGGTATCAACTATCAGGTCTTCGGCCTCATTATAGTGACCGGCTATGTGCCCATAAACAATCCGCTCTCCTGGCAGTCCTGCGAGGAATTCAAGCGGGTCGTAATTATGGTTAATGCTGTTTACATAAATGTTATTCACATCCAGTAACAAATTACAGTCTGCGGCACTGATAATTGCGTTGATAAACTCCAGTTCGGACATTTCCTGCCCTGGAGCGGCATAGTAAGAGACATTTTCGAGGGCTATTTTTTGCCCGATAATATCTTGAGTGCGGGCAATACGGGTAGCAACATAATTAACCGCCTCTTCAGTGAAAGGAATAGGCATCAGGTCATACAGGTGACCATCGTCGCTACAGTAACTTAGGTGTTCGCTGTAAACAGGTGCATTATGCTGATGCATAAAATTGCGAACTTGAAGCAGAAAGTCTTCATCGAGTGGTGCCGGGCCGCCAATTGATAATGACAGGCCATGTAAAAGCATTGGCCTGGCTTCGGCATGCTGGGCGAATTTACGCCCTAGCGCGCCACCCACATTGATCCAGTTCTCAGGGGCGACCTCCATAAACGCTACTGCGCTGAGATCTGCGTCCTCAAGCGGACCCAAAAGGGCCCGCCTCAGGCCTAGACCAGCTCCGTGTAGAGCCTTGTTTCTAGTGGTCATATAGCGTCTTCAGACAGAGGCTTATTAGCTGTCGTCTTTTTTGGCGCCGCCACATTTGCCTTCATGGGCTGCTTTATGAGCTTCGCCGCAACTGCCTTCCATGTCAGCTTTTTTGGCTTTGGCTTTGTCACCGCCACATTTGCCTTCGCCACATTTACCTTCCATCTTGCCTTTCATTTTGGCTTTGGCTTTGTCACCGCCACATTTGCCTTCATGGGCTGCTTTGTGGGCTTCGCCACACTTGCCTTCGGCACCGGCTTTTTTGGCTTTCATCTTGGCTTTGTCTTCGCCGCACTTGCCTTCACCACACTTGCCTTCTTTAGATTTTTCGCCGTGATCACCACCAGCCAACATATACCCAGCATCCATAGTATCTGCAGTAAAAGGGTTTTCGATGGCACTCGCCATACTGACGAATCCAAGGCTGCCAGCAACAGCAGCGCCAATAGCGATACTTACAGGTTTCAGTTTAAGTTCTTTAGTCATTTTCAGCTTCTCCGTATATTACAAGGGCTTTTGCCCAAAGGGATATTGGCGCCAGGCACCTTATTTATGAGTCCATATATAGGCCTCTGCTTGGATTCTAACAGCATTAGTGGCTAGAATCATTCCCCCAGCGTTAAAAGTGCGGGGGAAGGGTGGAGGTAATTTAATAACTTCCACCTCTTAGACCGGAGAGTTTGACAACTTATTGCAAATATAATTCAAATGAGGCGTATCAAGCGTGGCGGGATGGGAGTTGCTCAGACTTACTCCGCCCAGAGTTCCGGGTTCGCGCTCACCCGTTGGTGCGTTAGTCCTCGGCAACTACCCCTGCATATATGCAGTTGGGCGGTTAACACGCCCTACAAAAAACGAGGTGCCCATAGTGTGTCAGGGAGTTTCGGCTTTACTACGCCCAGCAGTTTTGCGCTGGTGTTCAAGCAGGTGTTTTTTGCGCACACGGATGTTCTTCGGAGTTACTTCCACCAATTCATCATCATCAATAAACTCTAGTGCCTGTTCCAGAGTAAAAATAATCGGGCGTACTAATACCAGATTTTCATCTGTGCCGGCGGCACGAATATTGGTTAATTGCTTGGCTTTTAGTGGGTTTACGGTTAAGTCATTGGCACGGGAGTGTATCCCGATAACCATGCCTTCATAAACTTCCACTCCATGCCCAAGAAATAGTTTGCCGCGTTCTTGCAGGTTAAACAAAGCGTAACCAAGGGCCTTACCCGTGCCTTTGGAAATAAGCACGCCTTTACTGCGTTGACCGATATTCCCGCCTGCGTGTGGCCCATAATGATCATACACACTGTAGAGCAAGCCAGTGCCTGCGGTCATAGTTAGAAACTCGGTACGAAAACCAATCAAGCCACGGGCAGGGATCATATAATCCAGGCGCACCCGACCACGGCCATCTGGCAGCATATCGCTAAGTTGGCCCTTGCGCTCGCCCAAGGCCTCCATAACTGCACCTTGATGTTGGTCTTCAATATCTACAGTCAGTTGTTCATAAGGCTCCATTTTCTGGCCATCAACTTCCCGAATAATTACTTCCGGGCGACCTACAGCCAGCTCAAAACCCTCGCGGCGCATATTTTCTATCAATACAGAAAGATGTAGCTCGCCACGGCCAGATACCCGGAACTTCTCGCCCCCGGTTTCCTCTATCCGCAGGGCAACATTGTGCTTAATTTCTTGTTGCAGACGATCCCAGATGTTTCGTGATGTTACATACTTGCCTTCTCTGCCAGAGAATGGAGATGAATTGGGTTGAAAGGTCATACTGATAGTTGGTTCATCAACGGTCAGCGCTGGCAGGGCTTCGATATTTTCCGGGTCGCAGAGAGTATCGGAGATGTTAAGTGGGTCGATTCCGGTAATAGCAATAATGTCGCCGGCACTGGCCTGTTTGACTTCTAGTCTCTCTAAGCCCATGAATCCTAATACTTGCATCACTTTGGCATTCCTGGGCTTATCAACTCCATTGGTAACCTTCACCTGAGCGCCGGTTTTGACACTGCCGCGCTGAATTCTGCCAACTCCGATGATGCCAACATAACTGTTGTAATCAAGGGTGGTTATTCGCATCTGGAAGGGGCCATCAGGGTCTACATCCGGAGCCTGAACCTCTTTAATAATAGTTTCAAAAAGAGGTGTCATATCACCATCGCGCACATTATCTTCGAGGCTGGCATAGCCATTAATGGCTGAGCAATAAACTACTGGGAAATCCAGTTGTTCATCGGTCGCACCTAAGCGGTCGAAAAGGTCGAAGGTTTGATCCATTACCCAGTCTGGCCGAGCTCCATCACGATCAATTTTATTTATTACCACAATTGGTTTGAAGCCCATTTCAAAGGCTTTTTGAGTCACAAAACGAGTCTGTGGCATCGGGCCTTCAACTGCATCAACTAGCAAAAGCACTGAATCAACCATTGACAGTACGCGCTCTACTTCACCACCAAAGTCGGCATGGCCCGGGGTATCTACAATATTAATCCGGTAATCGCCCCAATTAATAGCTGTGTTTTTGGATAAAATCGTGATCCCGCGCTCACGCTCTAGGTCGTTAGAATCCATCATTCTTTCGGTGGTTTGTATACGCGCATCGAAAGTGCCAGATTGCTTTAACAGGCAGTCAACCAGGGTGGTTTTGCCGTGGTCAACATGGGCGATAATGGCGATATTACGGAGTTTAGTAAGCATAATCTGGCTTCATCTGAAAAATAAATAGCCGCCATAAAAGCAGGCGGCTTAGCCGACTAATTATACAAGATATGTCGAAGATTAGCGATCTTGGCGTGAATCGCTGTTTGTCTATTGCTTACCGCCTCAATAACCCGCCGCCTGACCATCCTTACGCGACTCAGAAGCACCATAATAAACGCCGTTAAGCGGGCTTTTCATAATTGCCTGATAGCCACCATAAGGCCCATTGGCGGCTTCAACTTTATGCCCGCGGCGCATTAGTTCACGCACAACTTCAAACTCAAAACCGGTTTCAAGATTCACCACACCACCATCAGTCATAGTGCCACCATCAGGTTGACTAGAGCCATAGTGATGCCAGCGGGGCGCATCGCCAGCGGCTTGTAGATTCATGCCGAAATCAATCAGGTTGGTAACAATTTGTACATGGCCCTGCGGTTGCATGCCACCACCCATCAAGCCGAAACTTACCCAGGGTAGGCCATCTTTGGTGATAAACGCGGGGATAATGGTGTGGAAAGGTCGTTTACCGGGTTCAAAGCGGTTGAAATGCTGTTCTTCCAAAGAAAACATCTCTCCACGATTTTGCAGAATAAAGCCTAATCCGGGCGGGGTCATGCCAGAACCCATGCCGCGATAATTACTTTGTATTAACGACACCATATTGCCGTGCTTGTCGGCGGTGGTCAGGTAAATTGTGTCACCATCGCGGAGCACTTCAGGGTCGCCGCTGGGGTAGCTTTTAGCGGCCTTTTGCATATCCAGTAAAACCTGTTTCTTTTCTGCGTAGTTTTTGGAAATTAAAAACTCAACCGGGATTTTATTAAATGCAGGGTCGGCATAAAATCTGGCACGGTCTTCATAAACAATTTTTTTGGCTTCCAGCATCAGGTGCAAAGCATCGGCGCTGCCAAAACCCATCGCCTTAATATCATAGGGTTCCAAAATATTTAACATTTGCAAGGCAGCTATACCTTGGCCATTAGGCGGTAGCTCCCAAACATCGTAGCCACGATAGTTGGTTGAAACCGGAGTAACCCATTCTGAACTGTGCAAACTTAGGTCTTCATAACTTAAAAAGCCGCCGTTGGCCTGCATATAATCGGCGATGATGTGCGCGATTTCACCTTTATAGAAAACTTCACGGCCACCTTTGGCGATTTTTTCCAGGGTGTTGGCAAGGTTTGGATTCTTCCAAATTTCACCGGTTTTAGGCGCGTTTCCGGCAAGCGTGTATTGCTCAAGAAAGCCCGGATATTGTTGCCGAGTCGCTATCGACAAATCCCAGTAATAAGCGATTAGCTCTGAAACCGGAAAACCTTTACGCGCATAGCTAATGGCCGGCGCTAATATTTGTGGCATCGACAGACTACCAAAGCGTTCATGCAATTCAAACCAGCCATCCACCGTGCCGGGCACTGAAACCGGCAAGGGGCCATATTTGGGGATGGATGTATGCTGGTTTTCAATAAACCACTCTCGGCTCAGGCCCAAAGGCGAGCGACCGCTGGCATTGAGCCCATATAAGTTCTGCGTCTTGGCATCCCAAACAATCGCGAACAGGTCGCCGCCAATACCATTGCCAGTAGGTTCCATTAACCCCAAAGCAGCATTCACAGCAATCGCCGCATCAATAGCATTACCGCCTTGGCGCATAATATCCAGACCGATTTGGGTTGCTAATGGTTGGGACGATGCCACCATTGCTTCGGTGGAAATCACCTCTGAGCGGGTAACAAATGCTTTCCCGGTTACCCGGTCGGCGGCGAGTGCAGGGTTGAAGGTACTAATAATAAGGATACAGAAGAATAAGTATTTCATTAAATTCGCTCAAGGCTTAAAGGCCGTTCTATATTACACCCAGTCAGCTATTCATTTGCAATTAACTCCACCCTAAGATTAAGACTAGCGGGTAGGGTGGGCATTTATGCCCACGCGTAAAAACCAAGCCGAATCTGTTTTCGGGATATTGATAACTTGTGTGGTGTGGGCATAAATGCCTATCCTACATAAGGGCTTGGCAGACGCACTGGCGGTTTGCTAAACCCCAAAAGCCTGAAGGTATAATAGAATTTCAAAAATTGGTCTATACTACGATCATAAATAGCTCTAATGCGCCAGATGGCAGCATATTTATAAGGGCGGGGGGATAGGGAAAGCGCATGGGTTTGTTCAATGAATTAAAACGCCGCAATGTATTCAAGGTAGCTGTGGCCTACACAGTGGCTGCCTGGGTGTTGTTGCAGGTGGTGGATTTGGTGCTGGAAAGCATCCACGCCCCGGCCTGGGTCATGCAGGTGTTTTTGCTAATAGTGGTGCTCGGGTTTATGGTTGCGGTAATTATTGCCTGGGCCTATGAAATGACCCCAGAGGGGCTCAAACGCGACTCTGAAGTTCAGCGGGAACAATCTATCGCGGGGCATACTGCCAAAAAATTGGATAAACTCACCGTGGTGTTGTTGCTTGTGGTGGGTTTGATGGTAATTGCTGACCGCCTGATTCCCGAAAGCAGTGATAACCCTGCAGCTGTTGCCACTGAAGCTATAGTTAATCCCGTGCCGCCGCCTGCCACCGAAAAGGTTGTTGCATCTTCACCTGCACCTTCATCTACATCTTCACCTGAATCTTCAACGCCATCGCTAGCCGTAATGCCATATTGCCAATATGAGCGCCGACCCCGATAACGAATATTTCTCAGATGGCATATCCGAGGAATTATTAAATCTGCTGGTGCAGGTCAATGGCCTGCGGGTGCCTTCAAGAACTTCCAGCTTTGCCTTCAAAGGCAAGAATATGGATATTAAGGAAATTGCGCGGCAGCTTTCCGTGGCGCATATTTTGGAAGGCAGCGTGCGTAAGTCCGGCGACCAGTTGCGGATTACAGCGCAATTGATTGATGTATCCACCGATACCCATGTGTGGTCAAAAACTTATGATCGCAAGCTGGAAAACATTTTTGCTATTCAAGATGAAATCGCCCGTGAAATTGTTAAGGAATTAAAAATCTCACTGGCCACCGCCGTCTTGATATCGCGCGATGAGTCGCGCCCCACCGAGGATATGCAGGCATATCAAGATTACCTGCGCGGGCATTACCTATTTATTCAGCGTGGAGTCCCCTCACTTAAAGCCAGCATAGCAGCACTACAATCAGCGGTTGCCAGCGATCCACAATTTGTCGAGGCCTGGGCCAGTTTGAGTTTGACCGCAAGTACCATAAAAGGCTGGGACCCCGACAATGCCGACAGCTATACTAAAATTGCGCAGGCAGCCGGCACCAGGGCATTGGAACTGGATGAAAATTCTGCTATAGCCCTAACCGGCCTCGGTCAGCTAAAGGTTGACTCGTTCGACTGGGCAGAGGGGCTCGATTATCTGCAGCGGGCAGCGTCACTATCTAAAGATGTAAACCAGACTTATTTTTATGGTAATGCATTACAAAGTGCTGGCTACGCCACAGCGGCGCGTAAGTGGTATGAAAAAGCTGAGACTCTGGATCCAGCCTATCCGCAGTTACAGGCCTTTATAGGTTTTAATGCCCACAATCGCGGAGATTTGATTGCCGCTAAGCTGCATTTTCAGCGCGCGATAGCTGGTGGTAACCGTAATGGTCAGGTTGGTATGTACTCGCTAGCACTGCAAGCGGGTGATATAAATAACGCAATAGTTTATTTAGGCGAGCTAGTTGCTGAGAACACTTACTATCAAGACGGCACAGTGGAGGTCATCAGTGCGGCCCTTGCTAACCCCGGTAATGCTGAGTACCGGGAAAGGGCTATCAAAATAGCTTTGGAAAATTCGGATTTTAGGTTTCTAAGCCATGTAGGAGCCACTGCTGAGAGCATGAGGCAGCTGCAGGTTTTTCTGGCTGAGGGCGATGACAATCTGGTTTCAGTTGTTTTCAGTGTACATATCTGGTCACCTGAATTCACTAACTTGCGCCAATTGCCGGAATTCAAGCAATTCCTGCGAGATATCGACCTGGTTGAGCTCTGGAAAACCCGCGGCTGGCCGGATTTATGCCAGCCCCTTGGTGAAGATGATTTTGAATGTAAATAAGCATCAATAGGGTTATCTGCGGATCATTATGTGGCTGTTCTTGATTGGTTCCACTTGAGGTAATTAATTAGTTTCATCCGTCTTGTTTCTTGATTTCCCGTTTAGCATAGGAATTCTATGCAAATAGAATTAATAATAAACTTGAATTAGGTTTGCGAATGCTAGATAATACATAGTATATCTATGCATAATCACGGGTGTTTAAACCAATGAATCTCCAAACCAAAACAGGCACTATAAAAG